>URMI01000171.1 GCA_900548845.1 uncultured Clostridia bacterium
TACGCCGCGCAGCACCGCGCGGAGCGCAACGTCGAAGAGGCGGTGAAGGTCTACGAAAAGTACGACAAGCACCTAAAGCAGAACAACGCGCTCGACTTTGACGACCTTCTCTCCGAAGCGCGCGCGCTGCTCGCTTCCGACCAAGAAGCGCGGGAATACCTTGCGGGCAAGTTCCGCTATATCCACGTCGACGAATTTCAGGATACCAACGCCGTGCAGTTCGACATCGTCAAGATGCTCGCGAGCGTGCACGGCAACCTCTTCGTGGTGGGCGACGACGATCAGTCCATCTACGGCTGGCGGGGGGCGCAGATCGAAAACATCCTGCACTTCGAGCGCACTTACCCGGGCGCCAGGACCTTCAAATTGCAGCAGAACTACCGCTCGACGAAGGCCATCCTCTCGCTTGCGAACGCCTCCATCGCCCACAACCTCAACCGCAAGGGCAAGAAGCTGTGGACGGAGAATGAGGAAGGGGAGAAGCCCGTGTGGTACGAATCGGACGAGGAGACGGGCGAGGCGCTGTATGCGGCGCGGCTCATCGCGGAACTCAGGCGCGAGGGCTACAAGCTCTCCGACTTTGCCGTGCTCATGCGTATCAACGCACTCACGCGCTCCTTTGAGCAGGAATTCACCAAGTACGGCATCTCCTACAAGGTGTTCGGCGGCTTCCGCTTCTTCGAACGCAAGGAGATCAAGGACGCGCTCGCCTACTTACGCCTCATTTCCAACCCGTTCGACAGCGAGGCCCTTTCGCGCATCATCAACGTGCCGCGGCGGGGCATCGGCGAAAAGACGATGGAGACGCTGCGCGCCTATGCGGAAAGAGAGGAGCTCTCCCTCTACGACGCCGTTCTCGATTGCGACCTTCTCCCCCTCGGCGAGGCGGTGAAAGGTAAGCTCCGCGCCTTCGGGAAGTATATCAAAGACCTCGTCATCTTAGCGCAGGAAGCGCCCGTCAACGAGCTGTGCAATACCCTGATGGAAACTTCGGGCATGAAGGAGATGTATCTCGACGGCACGGACGAGGGGGCGGCGAAGCGGGCGAATTTGGACGAATTCTTAAATTCCGTCGAAGAGTTCGTGCGACTCAACCCCGAGGCGACGCTCTCCGACTACCTGCAGCAGATCACCCTCTATTCGGATACCGACGAGATGGACGAGGACGATTATGTGACCATCGCCACCATCCACGCCGTCAAGGGGCTGGAATTCCGCTGCGTCTTTTTGTGCGGGCTGGAGGAGAACATCATGCCCACTTCGCGCGCGCAGGACGACCCTGCCGCGCTCGAAGAGGAGAGGCGGCTCATGTACGTCGCCATCACGCGGGCGCGGGAAAAGCTGTGGCTCACGCGCAGTCGCTCGCGCTATCTCTACGGCAAACGCGAGCCCACCGTGCGCTCGGAATTTATCGACGAGCTCAAGGACGAGCTGGGCATCGAGGACGTCAAGGCGCGCTATTCGGGCGACTACGGCGACTATGGCGAAGGCTACGGCTATGGCTCTTACGGCGCGGGCGGCGGTTACGGCGCGCGGCGCTCGTCGGGGTACGGCTCTTACGGCGGCTACGGCAATTCCGCGCCGAGGCGGGTGGGGCGCGCTTCCGACGAAGACGAGGGCGCTTACCGCACCTTCGGCAGCGGCAGCAGGCCGCAAAGGAGCGCCGCAAAGAGCGCCTCTTCCGCCCAAAAGGAGCCCGTGCGCTTCGGCAACGTGGGCGTCCGCCCCGCTCCTTCGGGGACGGGGAGCGCGGCAACTACCTCAAAGGCGGGCGCCGATCTTTCGCGCTTCCAAGAGGGCGCGCGGGTGCGGCATCCCCGCTTCGGCGACGGCGTCATCACGGGCGTGCGCGGCGCGGGCGGCAACCTCATCGTCACCGTCCGCTTCGAGAAGGCGGGGAATAAGGATTTGGCGGCGGCGCTGGCGCCCCTCGAAGTCCTCCTTTGAAAAGGATCTGCGGCGCAATACTTTGTCGCCCTTACGCACGGCTGCGGTCACTTACTCGTCGGAGCAAGGCAAATTTCGCCTGCCCCTCTTTTTGTCGGGGCAGGGCTTTGATGCCTGCTCCTCCTCTTCCCACAAAACTCGCTGCGCGACTTTTGCGGGAGCCCTGTAAGCTCCCTTGCCGTTTGCGCGGGCTCCTCGTCTTGCTTGCATCTTCTTTCCAAAGGTTCGCTTGGCCGAGGGGTGATGGAATACCATGTCGGGCTTGCGTTTTGCCTTGGCCACTTACTCGTCGGGGCAAGGCGTGACGGAAGGGCCGTTGCGCACACGCAGTTCCGACCTTTACAACCCTCCCGCCTCACGCCGTTCGGCACCCTCCCTTACACAGGGAGGGCATAAAACAAGGTGACTCCCTCAGCCTGCTTCGCAGACAGCTCCCACAATTTATCCCCAAAAAATACTGCGTCTTTTTTTGGGGGCCTAAGAGGGGGCGGAAATTCATTTCAGGTGACATATCATGAACGAACGTATGAAGGAACTCGTCGGGATCCTCAACCGATGGGCATATGAATACTATGTGCTGGACGCGCCCTCGGTGGAGGACCGCGAGTACGACAGGCTCTACGATGAGCTTCGCGAGCTCGAGCGGACGACGGGCGTCGTGCTGCCCGATTCTCCCACGCGGCGGGTGGGCGGCGAGCCCGTCAAGGGCTTCGAGCGGCACAAGCACATCGCGCGGCTTTTCAGCCTCGATAAGGCGGTCTCGGAAGACGAGCTTTCCGCCTTCTTCACGCGCGTTCAAAAGGCGGCGAGCCCGACCTACACCGTCGAATACAAGTTCGACGGGCTCACGATGTGCCTCACTTACAAAAACGGCGCTTTCGTGTGCGCTTCCCCGCGCGGCAACGGCGTCGAGGGGGAGGACGTCACCGCGCAGGCGCTCACTTTGCACAGTTTCCCCCTTTCCATTTCCTACAAAGGCACGCTCGAAGTGCGCGGCGAGGCGGTGATGCGGCTCTCCGTCCTCGAACAGTACAACCGCGAGCACCCCGACGAGCCCCTGAAGAACGCCCGCAACGCGGCGGCGGGGGCGATCCGCAACCTCGACCCCAAACAGACGGCGCTCCGCCGCCCCGAAATTTTGTTCTACGATGTCAATTATAAGTCGGACGGCATGCCCGCTTCGCAGGAAGAGGCGATGGCGTTCTTGAAACAAGAGGGCTTTCAGACGTACCCCTTCTTCAAAGTGTGCAAGACTCCGGACGAGGTGCAGGAAGCCATCGACGAGATCGAGGTGGAGCGAAAAAAGATCGATGTTTTGACGGACGGCGCCGTCGTCAAGGTCAACGAGGAGCGCGTGCGCGAGGAGCTCGGCTATACCGATAAGTTTCCGCGCTGGGCGATCGCCTATAAATTCGAAGCGGAGGAGGCGGAGACCACCGTTATAAACGTCTTCTGGCAGGTGGGGCGGACGGGCAAGCTCACCCCCCTTGCCGAAGTGGAGCCCGTGGAGCTTGCGGGCGCGACCGTGCGCCGCG
>URMI01000172.1 GCA_900548845.1 uncultured Clostridia bacterium
GCTTTCCGCTCACATATTCGGGCGTAAACTCGATGACGGCGACGGATGGCATCCAGCGGGCGATGACCCTCTCGCGCTCGTCTTCCGGCACCATGGGCGAATGACGGAGCGAAAACGCCTCGATGGCACGGCGCATCTCCCCTTCGTCCTCCAGAATGCGGAACCTGCCGAATGCGATGACGCTTTGATAGTGCGTGGAGTGCTTCTCGGGCAAGATCTCGGCGCAACCGACGACCGTCAGGCTCCCCTTATCGCAGCGGCGGATCGCGTCCAGCTTGTGGCCCTCCTTCGCGCAATGGATATAGACCTTGCCGTCCGTATAGCAGTAGTTGACGGGCACGGCGTAAGGATAGCCGTCATCGCCCGTGAGCGCGAGCACACACATCTCGCCGCGGCTTAAGATGTCCTCGCACGCCTCTTTGTCCAACGCGCGCTCTGCTCTTCTCATTTCACGAAACATCGTCTCTCCTCAGCGGATGAA
Organism: uncultured Clostridia bacterium; assembly: GCA_900548845.1. Taxonomy (GTDB): domain Bacteria; phylum Bacillota; class Clostridia; order Christensenellales; family Borkfalkiaceae; genus Gallimonas. The sequence continues at coordinate 482 of URMI01000172.1, forward strand.
GTTGGTGCGCGCGCCCTTCTCCTGCGAAGGGAAGCCCTCGCGCAGGTGTTTGAGCATCCACGCCATGTTATGCCCCAGATTGCGCATGGTCTGGATGCCCTCTTTGTCTTCGAGGACGTCTTCTGGCTTGCTGCCGTGCACCATGTTCCAATAGGAAGAGCCCACGACGGGCATGGAGGCGATGGTGAAGTACTTGTTGAGGACGTCTAAGGAAGCCGTCGTGCCGCCGCGGCGCGCCGAGACGACTGCCGCCCCGGGTTTCCCCGCAAAGGGACTGCCCGCGCTGCTGCGGCTGCCCGCATAAAAGGCGCGGTCCAAAAAGGAGAGGATGCGTCCGCTCGGGTGCGCATAGTAGACGGGCGAGCCGAAGACGAAGCCGTCCGCCTCGCGCGCCTTTTGTAAAAATTCGTTGACGGCATCGTCGTCGAAGATACAGCCTTTGTCCGAACACTTCCCGCAGCCGATGCAATCGCGCATGGCACCTGCGCCGAGCCCGAAAATTTCGTAGTCGACGCCCTCTTCGTTGAGCGCCTTGCCCACCTCGGTGAGCGCCGTAAAGGTACAGCCCGCAGCCTTTGCGCTGCCGTTTACCATGAGAACTTTCATAAGTTGCCTCCCGGATGATATCACTATTATATAAACAAAACGCCGCCCCGTTGAAACGGCGCGGACGTTTTTCTGCTTTTTCAAACTACCTTAAAGGGATGCTGGCGCAGGCGTTCAGTGACAGCGGGGAAAAGTTGCCCGCCTCGTATTGGACGAGCCCTTCGGCGGCGATCATGGCGGCATTGTCCGTACAGTGCTTTTTGACGGGCAGGACGAGTCTGAGCCCGTGCGCCTTACAAGCTTTTGTCAGCTTTTCGCGGAGGTACCCGTTGGCGATGACCCCGCCGCCCGCCGTCACCGTCGTGACATTTCTTTCGAGCGCGCCCTCGACGGTCTTCTGCACGAGGATGTCGAGTGCGGCGCTCTGGAAGGAGGCGGCGACGTCGGCACGGCTCCACACCTCTCCGCGCTGCTCCATCGTGTGGCAGTAGTTGATGACGGCAGTTTTTAAGCCGCTGTAAGAGAAGTTGTAGCCGCCCTCCCCTTTGAGCATCTTAGGCATATGCACGACGGGGCTCCCCTCGCGGGCGAGCGCCTCGATGTGCGGGCCGCCCGGATACGGCAGCCCGAGGACGCGCGCGACTTTATCGAACGCCTCCCCCGCCGCGTCGTCAAGCGTGCCGCCGAGCACTTCGAATTGGAGCGCGGACTTTGTGTAGATGACCGCCGTATGCCCGCCGCTTGCAAGCAGCGTCACAAAGGGCGGGCGAAGGGTCTCGTCTTCCAGATATGCCGCGGAGAGATGCCCGCGGATGTGGTCGACCCCGATGAGCGGGATATTGAGCCCGTAGGCAAGCCCCTTTGCAAAGGACAGCCCCACGAGGAGCGCGCCCAAAAGCCCCGCCCCGTAGGTGACGGCGACGGCATCGAGCTGCTCCTTTTGGACGCCCGCCGTTTTGAGGGCGCGTCCGACGACGAGATCGACGGCGTCCGTGTGGGCGCGGGATGCGATCTCGGGCACGACGCCACCGTAGAGCGCCTGGATGTTGGCGGAGGAAGCGATCTCATCGGACAAAAGCCGCCTGCCCGAAATGACGGCGGCGGCGGTCTCGTCGCAGGAAGATTCGATCCCGAGGATGAGCGGCTCCTCCTTCAAATTGTCCGGTCGGAGAATTTGCATAGATTAAGACTTCTTGAGGTAGTCGATGATGAACCCCTGTATCTCCCCATCCATCACCGCCTGCACGTCGCCCACTTCGTAGCCCGTGCGGTGGTCTTTGACGAGGGTGTAGGGGCAGAAGACGTAGGAGCGGATCTGCGAGCCCCACTCGATCTTCTTGGTCTCGCCCTTGAGCGCCGCTTCCGCCGCCATGCGCTCCTCGATCTGCTTTTCGATGAGCTTGCTGCGAAGGTACTTGAACGCCATCTCCTTGTTCTGGAGCTGGCTGCGCTCGTTCTGGCAGGTGACGACGATGCCCGTCGGGAAGTGCGTGATGCGGATGGCGGTCTCCGTCTTATTGACCTTCTGCCCGCCCGCGCCCGAGGAGCGGTAGACGTCGATGCGGATGTCCTCGTCGCGGATCTCCACTTCGCCGTCGTCGTCCACTTCGGGCATGACTTCGACGGAGGCGAAGGAAGTCTGGCGGCGCTTATTGGCGTCGAAGGGAGAGATGCGCACCAAACGGTGCACGCCGATCTCCGCCTTCAGATAGCCGTAGGCGTTCTCCCCTTCCACCTTGAAGTCCACCGATTTGAGGCCCGCGCCGTCGCCCGCGAGGCGGTCGATCTCGGTCACTTTATAGCCGCTCTTTTCGGCATAGCGGCAGTACATGCGGTAGAGCATCTGGCACCAGTCGCACGCCTCCGTGCCGCCCGCGCCCGCGTGCAGCGACATGAGCGCGTTGTTGCCGTCGTACTTGCCGCGAAGGAGCGCGCGGATGCGCATCTCTTCGATGTCCTTCTCGGCGTCCGTCATCATGCGGTCGAGCTCGGGCACGAGGTCCTCTTCCTCCGTCTCTTCGATGAGGTCGATGATCTCGTTCGCGTCGTCGAGCGCCTTCCTGCCCTTCATGTAAGAGGCGATCTTGCCCTCGATGGAGGAAATTTCCCGCCCGATCTTGGCGGAACGCTCCAAGTCCTGCCACACTTCGGGCTTTTCCTGCTCGGCTTTGAGTTCTTTGAGCTTTTCGGAGATCGCGTCGATGTCGAGGGCGTACTTCGCCTCGCCGAGCGTCTCTTCGAGCGCCTTTATTTTTAATCTGTAATCGTCTGCTTTGAACATATCTCTCCTTTTGCTTTCATGCCGCCGCAAAATCACGGCGCGCGGCTTTGCCCTCAAATACCCCAAAATCTCCGAGGAAGACTCGGAGATCGGGATGCATGGTCATGGTTTCCGCGCACGGGCATCAGAACGGTTTGCCGTGGCACTTCTTATACTTGAGCCCGCTGCCGCAG
>URMI01000173.1 GCA_900548845.1 uncultured Clostridia bacterium
ACGGGCGCCCCCTGTACGGACGCCAAGCGTGTGCAGGAGATCGTCTCCTTTGACTGCCCTTATGCGCTGCACGAGGGCGATATCCTGCGCAGGAGACGCTGAAAATGCGCTGTCTTTTTCTCTATCACGAAGGGAGCGGACGCGGCAAAGCCGGGAAAAAGCTGCCCTATATCAAAAGGCGTTTGAAAAGCGTCTATTCGCAGGTGGACGCCGTAAAGACGTCGAGCGCCGAAGAGCTGACCGCGCGCGTGAAGGCGGGGCTCTCCGCATACGACGCCGTCATTTTCTCGGGCGGAGACGGCACCTTCCACGACGTTTTGCAGGCGGCGGAGGGGAGCGGGACGCCGCTCGGCTATCTGCCGACGGGTACGGTCAACGACGTCGCACGCTCGCTCGGCATCCCGAGGAGCGTCAAAGGCGCGCTCGGCGTCATCCTCGAAGGGAGAGCGGAAAAGCTCGACTGCATGAGGGTGGGGGAGCGGCGCGCCATGTATATCGTCGCGGCGGGGGCTCTCACGAGCGCGACTTACAATACGCCTCAGCCCCTGAAACGCGTGATGGGGGCGGCGGCATATGCCGTGGAAGCCGTTTTGCACGAACTTGATTTCCGCGTTTTTCCTTTGAAGATCATCTGCGACGGGAAAGAAATGCAGACTTCCGCCGTGCTCGTGTTCGTGCTCAACGGGCGCTCTGTCGCGGGCTGGCCCATCAACCGCAATGCAAGCATGAAGGACGGAAAGCTTGAAGTCGTCGTCATCCGTCAGGCGACAAAGCCAAATCTTTTCCAGAAACTCACGAAGTACTTTTCGCTCGCGTCCCTCTTCCTCTTCGGATGCAGGGTAAAGAAAAAGGATATTGCGACGATGAGCGGGAAACACATCTCCATCGAGACGGAACAGGACGTTACCTGGGACTTTGACGGCGAAGAGGGCGTGAAGGGAAACATCGAGGTGACGGCGGAACGGGGCAATGTAAAACTATTCGTGCCGCGCGGAAAAAAAGTATAAATTCACGGCGAAAAACGCTTGCTTTTTGCGCGTGCTTTTCGTATAATAGATGAGCGTTGTGAAGCGCGGCGTGCTACTGTGGCTCAGTCGGTAGAGCAGCTGATTCGTAATCAGCAGGTCGCCGGTTCAAGTCCGGCCAGTAGCTCCATAAACCCCATATGTTGTAGTTACATCGCAAATGTAACCACAATATGTGGGGTTTTTCTTTTATAAAAAATACAGCACAAAGCATCGCCTTCAAACGGCGGCTTAATTTCTGCTAAAATTATAATCAAGTCTTGACAAAATAAGAATACAGTGCTAAAATAATAGCACTATGGATATGAAATACGATTTTCAAAATTTTATCGAAGAGCGGAAATTGCAGGCCGTTGCGAACGACCTTGTCGAACGGGTCAGAGCGAGAAGAAAGGCACAAGGCTTAACGCAACGGCGGCTTTCCGACCGATCGGGCGTCAGTTATTCGTCGTTGCGCAGATTCGAAACGACGGGGGAGATATCACTTGGCTCATTGCTTCGGCTTGCGCAGACTCTCGGCTGTCTCGATGATTTCAATGCAATTTTCGGACGAAAGGCGATAACAGACTCAAAAAAGCTTGAAAGATGACCTTAAAAGTTGCGATCGGGCGGATATCGTATGTCTGCTGCGGCACAAGAAGAAGACGTTCTGCCGGCATAAGACATCGCAGAGCGCATCGCTCTTTTCTTAAAATCTGACCCGAACATCTTCTTCCCGGACACCGAAGAAGCATAAAGGCTGCCAAATACAAGTCCCTCAAACACCGAAAAGGCAAAAACCGCCGTCTCGAAAAGTTCAAAATTCATCCGGAAAACTTTTCCGAAGGGTATTGATTTTCGCTCCACGGTTTGCTATAATAGGTTTATTAAAAACAATAGGGGGAAAACTATGGCATTAAAACTCAACAAAGAGTTCTTCGGCGTTGTGATGGCTCCCAAAAAAGAGGAAGTCTATCCCGGCGGCGGCGTACTCTATCCTCGTGTCATCGAACTGCACTATGCAGGGGAGGAGAACGGAACGCTGCTTGCGACGTTCGACCACTCTACGCTCAAAGAACCGCCCGTCTCGCCCATCTACGAGAGCACGGACGGCGGCAAAACGTGGTCGCACCGCTCCGACATGGCAGACACCAAAAACGGCTGGGGCATCCGCTTCCAGCCCGTCCTGTTCGAGCTTCCCAAGCAGTGCGGCGACCTTCCCGCAGGCACGCTGCTCTTTTCGGGCAACTCCGTGCCGCTCGACTTCCACGCGACCGAACTTCAGCTCTATATCAGCCGCGACCACGGCAGGACGTGGGAATACCGATCGAGCTACGCGATAGGCGGGCCTCCCATCGAGCAGAATTTTGATGAGCTCGGCCCTGTATGGGAGCCCTTCATCTACCTCAACAAGGAAGGAGACATCACCATTGTCTTTACGGACGAGCGCCCGCATACCGACAGGCGACTCAACCAGACGCTCGCCGTCATCAGCTCGAAGGACGGCGGAAAGACGTGGGGGGAGGAGAAGCTGGTTGTTGCCATTCCCGACGGCGTACACCGCCCCGGCATGGCGATCGTCACGCAGCTTCCAAACGGCAAATATTTCATGTGCTATGAGATCGTCGGCGAGCCCGACTGCGACGTCCACTTCAAGATGAGCGACGACGGCATGGACTTTGGCGATCCCGCTTCGTGGGGGACCCGTCCCGAAACGAAAGAAGGGAAGTTCGTCGGAAGCATGCCTTATTGCCTGTGGACGAAGAACGGAGGCCCGAACGGCACCATCATCTTAAGCGGCAAGCGCGACAGCGGCTGGCTGGGACTGAGAGACCCGGGGAACTTCCTCGTCAACTATAACCTCGGCGAAGGCCCTTGGGAGCAGGTGCCGATGCTCGTTTCTTACGACTCCCGCATCCATCAGGCGGGGTGGAGCATGGGCATGGCGGTCATCGAAAACGATACCAAGCTCATTCAGCTTGCACCCACGCAGATGGATCCCGTGCTTCTTCAGATCACTTTCGGTCTTGCCTCGATGGAAACAACGGAAGACTAAATTTTATAACGAAAGAGGGCTGCGAATACGTCGCAGCCCTTTATTTTTATAACGAAATTGCATTTTTCGCTGTTTTGCATAGTACTATGCGTGACATAGTATATCTGATTTTGCCAATCAAATGAGTGTTTCATATTCTTCATAGAGTGCATCCGACTCCGAGCGCAGCGCCTCCAATTTCCCGGTGATCTCTTTGACCGCCGTATAGTCGGCGGCGCGGGCGGCAAGTTCTTCGTTGAGGGCAGCTTCTTCCGCCTCTAAAGCTTCCAAACGCTCCTCGATCTCTTTGGTTCGCTGTTTGCGCTTTGCATCGCGCGCCCTGTCTTCTTTGGAGCGGTATCCCTGCACGGGCGCTTTTTCTTTCTCTGCTTTCTCTTTGAGGGGGGCAGGCTTTTTCTCCGAGATCGGAAGAG
>URMI01000174.1 GCA_900548845.1 uncultured Clostridia bacterium
TCCGATCTTATTAAATTCTGAGTGAAATAGTACTGTGTTTGGCATAAATGAACGGTATTATGTCAGACATAGTACTATGCAAAAGCACAAAAAATGCGATCGCGCTTTTATTTTGCGCGACCGCATCTTGTTTGCGTCAGATATGAAGTTTTTGCCGCGCTTTCAAATGTGCGCTCCCCCATTGACCCCGAGGATCTGCCCCGTGATGTACGGCTCGCTCCCCAAAAAGAGGATGGCGCGCGCGATCTCTTCGGGCTCCCCCATCCTGCCCACGGGGATGTCTTCTTCCATCGCACGCAGCTCCTCGCTAGTAAAGCGCGCGTTCATCGCAGTATGAACGACGCCCGGCGCCACGCAGTTGACGGTGATCTTCGAGGGCGCAAGCTCCTTCGCAAGCGCCTTGGTAAAAGAAATGACCGCGCCCTTCGAGGCGGAGTACGCGCTCTCGCAGCTTCCGCCCGTCTCCCCCCAGATGGAGGACACATTGACGATCGCACCGCCCTCGCCGACGTGCAGCATCTTCTTTACGGCATGTTTGCAGCAGAGGAACACGCCGCCCGCGTTGACGCGCATCACGCGCTCCCATTCGGAAAGGCTGATATCCTGCACCTGCGCAAAGGAAGCGACGCCCGCGTTGCACACGAGAAGATCGATGCGCTCCATCCCTTCGATGAGCTCTTTCACTGCCGCTTCATCCGTGACGTCCGCCCTCAGGAAGCGCACAGAAGGGAGCGCTTCGCGTGCCCGCGCCGCGTCCTCCCCTTCGTGGGAATACGCCGCCGTCACCAGATAGCCTTCGTTTTGCAAAAGCGCGGCAGTCGCAAAACCGATGCCGCGCGTCCCGCCCGTCACGAGCGCATATTTTTGTTTTTTCATGATATTCAGCCCTCGGTGGCTTTCCCTTCTTCGGCTTCGCGGAAGATCTTCAGAACATCCTGAGCGACGTCCTCCGCCGTACGGCCGTCCGTATCGACGATATAGTCCGCGACGTGCTCATAGACGGGCGTGCGCCACGCCATCAGCTCGCCGAGCTTTTCCGCCGTCTTGCCCGTATCCTTCAAAAGCGGCCTCGTCTCGTCCGCACGGACGCGCGCGAGCAGCGTCTCAAAGCTCGCCCGAAGGAAGAAAATTTTGCCGTTCCTTTTGAGCATCTCGTTGTTTTCGGGCTTTAAGACAAGCCCGCCGCCCGTCGAAATGACGAGCCCGTCCTGCCCCGAAAGCTCTTTGACGACCTTCGTCTCGAGCTCGCGGAAATGCGCCTCGCCGTAATATTCGAAGAGGTCCGAGATGCGCCCGTAGCGGTCGGTGATCACGATATCGGTATCGATCCAGCGCCGCCCCGTCAGCTCCGCGATGCGGATGCCGACCGTCGATTTGCCCACTCCCATCATGCCGCAAAGTACGATATTCATAACCAAAAACTCTCCAATGCAAGATAATAACTGTTCTTCCCGAAGCCGAGGATCTCCCCTTTGCACACTTCGGTGAGGACGGACTTGTGCCGGAACTCCTCGCGCGCGTGCACGTTGGACATATGCACCTCGACGACGGGCACTTTGACCCCCGCGATGGCGTCGCGGATGGCGTAGGAATAGTGTGTGAACGCGCCCGCATTCAGAACGATGCCGTCATACACGCCCTCCGCCTGCCCGATCTTTGTGCAGAGCTCCCCTTCAAGATCGCTCTGAAAGAAGTCCGCCTCATGCCCGTGCGCCTTCACGAATTCCGCAAGGCCCTTGTTGATGCTCTCCAGCGTATCCGCGCCGTACACGCCCTTTTCGCGCATGCCCGTACGCCCGAGATTGACGCCGTTCAAAACCAAAAACTTCATATCCTTTCTCCTTCTCTCCGCTGCCCGGTGCGCCCCGCTGCGGCGCTTATCCACGTTCCTGCGGCGCCCGCGCGGCCAATTCAGTCTGCCTGTGCTTTTAAGTATTCCTCGTAGAGGCGCTTGGCTTCCTCTGCCTTGGGCTCCCGCCCCACATAGATGCAGTCGCCGTAATACGCCTGATAGAAGAGCATGGGTCCGCCCTCCACCGTCTTTTTGCCCAAGGTGCGCGCGATGCGCAAAAATTCCGACTCCTTGGGCACATAGATGAGATCGACCGCCGTATCGCACAGGGAGAGGAGCTCCTCGCCCACGGGCTGCTCGCCCGCTTTGGTGCTCACGGAGGGCGTCATGCCCACCGTCTTATGCATGCCGATGCCCGTGCAGTTGAAGATGACGTCGTACCGCCGCGCCTCCACCTCGGAAAGGGGGACAAAGCAGCCGAATTCCTTCGCGACCGCTTCGAGGCGCTTTTCGTCGCGCTCGTAGGCAAAGACGTTCGCGCCCGCTTCCGCAAGCTTCTTGATGCAGCTCCTGCCCGCGCCGCCCGCGCCGAGGACGAGCACGTCCTTCCCCCGCACCGAAACGCCCGCGTTTTCGAGCATCAGCAAAAACCCCATGCCGTCGGTGTTGTAGCCCGTGCGGCTCTTCGAAAGCACGACGTTGACCGCGCCGAACGTCTTGGCGTCCCCTTTGAGCTCTTTCAGATAGGGCATGATGTCCGTCTTGAAGGGGATGGTGACGTTGAAGGCGTCGTACGTCTCGAACAGCCCCTCGGCGCGCTCATGAAATTTTTCGGGCGGGATGCTCACCGCCTCGTAGGAACACTCCTCGCCCAGCGCGTGCAGCAAAAAGGTGTGCATGGCGGGGCTTTGCGACTGAGAAACATCCTTGCCGATGACAGCTAACTTTAACATAATTTTGCCTGTATCTCCTCTGCCTCGCGCGCGTATTCCGCAAAGGGAAGCGCGATGAGGCGGTATGTTCCGCGGCAGACGGGCGCGGTGACGACCACGGCGTCCTTTGCCGTATTTTTCTTATCCAGAAGGGCGAGCGGCGTCCACTCCTTCGCAGGCGGCAGCGCGGGGATGCTGCCCAGCACCTCTTTGCAAAGGGAGATGAGCTCGTCAAGATACCCTTCGTCGCAATTTTCATGGCGGCGCGCGATCTCCGCTTCGAAGATGGTGCCGAGCAGCACGCATTCCCCGTGCGACCGCGTTTTGAGCGCCAATTCGAGCGCGTGCGCCGTCGTATGCCCGAGGTTGAGGGATTTACGGAGCCCGCTCTCTTTGGCGTCCTCGGCGACGACAGACGCCTTAAACGCGATGTTGTCTGCAATGAGGCCGACGGGCACGTTGAGCGCAGCCAGCTCTCTGCGCCGCAGGAGCAGCTTTTCGAAGAGTTCTTCCTTGAGCGCGCCGTGCTTGACTATCTCCCCGATGCCGCAGCGCACTTCGCGCGGGGGGAGGGTCGAAAGGAAGCAGGGGTCTGCGAACACCGCCTTGGGCTGGTTGAACGCCCCCACGAGGTTCTTGATGCCCAAAAAGTCGATGGCGGTCTTGCCGCCCACCGAAGAGTCGACCTGCGCCAGAAGGGTGGTCGGCAAGATCGGAAGAGCACAC
>URMI01000175.1 GCA_900548845.1 uncultured Clostridia bacterium
CCGAGATCTACACTCTTTCCCTACACGACGCTCTTCCGATCTTTCGGCAAGGTCGAGCGCGGCATCGAGGTCCTTTACCATCAGAGGATAATTCTTTTCGGCGACCTCGGGAGGGATCTTTCCGTCTTTGCCCGCGCGGCGCAGCTTATCGAGGGGAAGTTCCCCCTCGGGGTCGGAGGCTTCGATGGCGCGAAGCAGCTTATGCGGATCGCCGCCCGACGCTTCGACGAGGTGCTGCGCCTCTTTGGCGACGCGCCAGCAACCGAAAGTGAAGACGTTGCGGGCAAGCTTGACCGCCATCCCCGCCCCCGCGCCGCCGCAGCGGATGACCTCTTTCGACCAGCCCGAGAGCACGCTCTCCGCACGCTCGAGCGCTTCGTCGCCGCCGCCCGCCATGGCGATCATGCCGTTCCTTGCGGCAAGATAACCGGGCGAAACGCCGCAGTCGATGAGAGAAGCGCCCGCTTCCTCACAGAGTGCGCCGAGGCGGAGCACGTCGCGGCGGGAGACGGTGGAGACGAGGCAGACGATGAGCCCCCTCTTCCCCGCCGAAAGCACGCCGTCCCCGCCCGTGAGCACGCTCTCTGCCTGCGCCGCATTGACGACGCAGATCATGACGACTTCGGAGAGCGCGGCGACCTCTTTGGCGGAGGAAGCGAGACGGGCGCGCCCTGCGAAGGGTTCCATGCTCTCGCGACGCACATCGTAGACGGCAGGAAGATAACCGCTCGTAATGAGGCTTTCCGCGATACCGCCGCCGATCATCCCGAGACCGACGACCCCGGCGCGCAGTTTTTCTTGTTTAGTCATGTTGACAGCCATACCTTCCTCCCGAGCGCTGCCGGGGCGCAGACGAAATGCGCCGCAAAGGCAGCCTTATCGTTATTTTACTTCCGCGAAGAAGGCGCGGGTGGAGGGGTCGATGTAGGCGTCTTCTTTGACGGAGAGGGATGCCGTGAGGCGGATGTCCTCCGAAGAGGCACCGACGAGAAGCTGCACTTCCCCCTTCTCCACTTTCCACTTCATGTCTTCATCGAGGAAGGCAAAGAGGGTGACGGGAACGGAGAAGGTGACGCGCCGCTCCTCCCCTACTTTGAGCGGGACGCGCGCAAAGCCCAAAAGCTGCTTCGCGGGGCGGGCGACCGAAGCGACAGGGTCGCAAAGATAGAGCTGCACAACTTCCGTGCCCTCCCTTTTGCCCGTGTTTTTGAGCGTGAAGGAGAGGGTGAGAGTGTCCTCTGCGGAGAGGGTCGTCTTATCGAGCGCGAGATCGGAATACTCAAACGACGTGTAGGAGAGGCCGTGGCCGAAATAGTAGCGCGGGCGGGTGGAGCTGTCGATATAGACGCTGTCCTTGTAGAACTCGTTGGGGCGGTACCCCGAGCCGAAGGGCTGGGAATAATACAACGGGAGCTGGCCCGCGTTCCTTGCGACCGTGACGGGAAGTCTGCCGCTCGGCGTTTCGTCGCCTGCAAGCAGCGCGACTGCCGCCTCGGAGCCGAACTGCGAAGGGTTCCAGCACTCCAAAATGGCGTTGAGGCACTCGTCGGCGGCGTCCGAAGAGATGGGTCTGCCGTCGAAATGCACGCCGATGAGGGGCTTTTTGAGCGCCGAAGCGCGGCGGATAAACTGCTCCTGTGCGGGCGGGAGCCCGATGGATGTGGAATTGACGTTCTCCCCCATCGAACAGCGTGCGCCCGTGCCGCATTTGCCGCCGAGCGTGAGGATAGCGACGTCCGCCCCCTCGATCGCTTTGAGCGCCTCTTCGAAACCGCTTTCGTCCGTGCCCGCAAAATCGTAGCCGTAGGCGAAAGTAATTTCGCTCTCGGGAAAGCGGGCTTTGAGCGCTTCGGGGAGGGTGCGGATCGCGGGGAATGCCTGATGAAGGGCGGCTTCGTAAACGTCCCGATAGGCGTCCTCGCGGTAGACGGTGGAACCAGGGTAAGTGGGATCGGCGCCGCCCTCCGCAACGAGGCCCGCCATGGTGTTCTTGTCGCCGAGCGCGCCTTCGTACATACTGAAGTTGGTATAGCCGCCAAAATAGCCGCGCGCCGTGGAGGCGTGATAGCCGATGACGGCGATCTTTTTGACGGGCTTTAAGGGCAGAATGCCGTCGTTCTTCAAAAGAACCATGCCCTCGAGCGCGGAACGGCGAGAGAGCGCATCGTCCTTTACAGGAACAATGTCCTTCTCGTCGATATAGGGGTGCTCAAAGAGCCCCATACGGAACTTGGCTTCAAGGACGCGCAGGACGGCGCGGTCGAGGATGGCGATGTCCGCTTCGCCCGATAAAAATTTCGCTTTGAGGTCTTCGCCGAAGCCGTAAGGGAACTGCTGTTCGACGTCCATGCCCGCCTTCATGGCGCGAAGGCCTGCTTCGACGGGGCTCGCCGCCACATGGTTGCAGGTGACGCTGTTCATGACGGCGCAGTAGTCGGAGACGGCGACGCCCTGAAAGCCGAGCTCTTCGCGAAGGAGCTTTGTTTCGTAGCGCGCGGAGAGAGAGACGAGCTCGCCGTTGAGGATATTGTAGCAGGGCATGACGCCCTTGAGATCGGAAAGACGGAAGCAGGCTTCGAAGGGCTTTGCATACACTTCGCGGAGCTCCCTTTCGCCGATGGTGCAGTCGGAGCCGTGCTCGCCGCCCGCGCCGCGGTGGAAGCCCAAAAAGTGCTTGGCGACGCCTTCGACGTTGAGGGGGCGGCCTTCGCTTGCCTGCACGCCGAGAGCGTAACTAACGCCCATGCGGGTGACGAGCGTTTCGTCCTCGCCGTAGCTTTCGTAACTGCGGCCGAAGCGAGGATCGCGGGTGACATCGAGAACGGGCGCAAAGACGTGCGAGATGCCCATCTGAGCCGCCTCGTCCCCCACCGTTTTGCCGATGGCGTATTCGAGCTCGCAGTCAAAGGACGCGCCGCGCGCCATGCCCGACGGGAAGCAGGAGGCATCGGAAAAGAGCAGCCCACAGAGACCCTCCATATGGAAGATGGCGGGGATGTGATGGGGAGAGCGTTCGATGACTTCCTTCTGGATGTCGTTGCGGCGGGCGATGCAGTCCTTTTTAGGAACGCCGCGGAATTCGAGCGTCGAAATGACGCCGATGCCGTGCGTGAGGCACTTGTGACGATTTTCGAGGTCCTCTTCGCGGGCGAACATATAGCAGTTGACCTGCGCCATCTTTTCGTCGAGGGTGAGGTCTTTGAGAAGGTCCTCCGCGCGTTCGCAGGGGGATAATGCGGGGTTTAAGTAGGGTTTCATGGTGTGTGTGAATACCTTAAAATGAAGTCGGGAGATGTGATATTTGGAAAGCAGTCGCGCCCGAGACGAGGCAGAAAGAATGGAATTTACTCCCTCCGTCACGGCACCGAAGCAAGCTTCGGATGCCGCGCCACCGTCTCGCGCGGTAGAGACCGCGCTTCGGTCAGGAAACGGCACGGACAATGTGCCGT
>URMI01000176.1 GCA_900548845.1 uncultured Clostridia bacterium
CTTCGAGCGGCGGGAGCCCGAACCCTTCATAGACGGAAGGAAGAACGAGGTATTTCGCCCTGGCGATGGCGGGCAGCAGCTCCTCATCCGTGAGCCTCCCTGTGAATTCCACATTGCGGTAGGCGGACTCATCGAGATCGAGCCCCGTTAAAAAGTGCTCCTTTTCGCCGATGATCTTAAGCTTCGTCTCCCCTTCGAGGCGGGAAAACGCGGCAAGCAGCGTCTTTAAGCCCTTGTGCGGCTTGACGTTGCCGACATAAACGATCTCATCGGCCTTTTCGGGCACGGCATGCGTGCGGGCATAGGAAATGACGCTCTCCGAAAGCCCGTTGTAGTTTACAAAACACTTCTTTGCGAGCTTGCCGTAGTAATGCTCGCAGCGTTCCTTGGTAAAGGCGGAGACGCAGGAAATTTCCTTCGCCCGCTTCATGCAGCGTTTCAGGAGCGTCCGCTTGATGAGGCGGTCCAGCGTTCCCTTGGTCGTCTCCTTCACATCAAGGAAGGCAAGGTCGTGCATGATCGCATACACGGGCAGACGGATGCCGAAGGGCACGAGGAAGTTGGGGAGAAACACGGCGTCGCAGAGCTTGTTGAGTTCCTTGGGGAAGGAAAACAGCCCGCGAACGGAATAAGGGTCGCTGTCGTCTTCGACGATATGCGCCCCTTCGTACTTTTCAAGGCTCCCTCTCTTTCCAATGAGCCAGTATTCATTTTGAGAAAAATCGAGATTTTCGAGGATGCCTTCCGTCACCCTGCCGATGCCCGATCTCCCCAAATATCTGCAATCGATGGCGATCTTCATGAAGATCCGGTGCCTCCTTTCAAATAGCGACGAACAAAACTTTGCACTTGCCCGAGACCCTCGTCGCCCTGCCGTGGATCATCCAGGTGTCCCCCTTTCGGAAGGCTTCCTCGGAATCGCCCGCGTAAAGTTTACCGCTGCCGTCGAGGACGAGCGCGAACGTCAGATGCGAAACGGGCAGCAGGATGGTGAGATCGCCCTCCGCCTCGTACTTTAAGAGCGTGCACTTGCCGTTGCGGCCGAACATGCCGTCGATGTACTGCTCCATGCTCATCGTATCCCGCCGTTTAAGATCGGCGATCTCCGTCTTATGATAGTTGAGCACATCGAGCGCCTTCTTGACGTGCAGCTCGCGCGTTTTGCCGTTTTCGTCGACGCGGCCGTAATCGTACATGCGGTAGGTGACGTTGGACGTCTGCTGCACTTCGCAGATGAGGCAACCTCCGCCGATGGCGTGTACGGTGCCCGCCGGGATATAGTATGCCTCGTTCGGCTTGACTTCCACGCGGTTGAGCACTTCTTCAAGGGTATTCTCTTCGATGCGCCGCCTGACTTCTTCTTTCGACACGTCGCGGGAAAATCCGAGATAGATGAACGCGCCTTCGTCCGCGCCGAGGACGAACCACATTTCGTTCTTGCCGTTATCGCCTTCGTGCTTCCTGGCGTATTTATCGCCCGGATGCACCTGGATGGAAAGGTTTTCCTTCGCGTCGATGTATTTGATGAGGATGGGCAGCTGGTGGTTGCGGGCGGCATAGCGTCCTGCGATGCCCCAGCCGATCTTATCGAAGTATTCGTTGAGCGTCTTCCCGCGGAAGATGCCGTTTTCGACGATGCTCCTTCCCGCAGGGTGGGTGGAAACTTCCCAACTCTCTGCGATGCGGGGAAGCTCCCCCGTGTCTTTTTGGAGCTCATCACGGATCTTCGTCCCGCCCCAGATATATTCCTGATAGACAGATTTTAACTTGATCACAACTTTCCTCTCTGCGTCACGCCTCAAAAAGAGCGGAGGCGCCGCGCACGATCTCTTCGGTATTTTTCTCGGCGTCTTCGCGGGAGGCTCCCTTTGCGCCGTAGTAAATTTTCAGTTTGGGTTCGGTGCCCGAGGGGCGGACGCAGCACCAGCCGCCCTCTTCGAGCTCAAAATAGAGCACGTTGCTCTTGGGGAGCGCGAGCGTGCTCTCCCCCGCCTCGTCGCGGCGGATCCCCGCCGAATAATCTCTGACTGCAAGAACGCGGACGTTCCCGAGCCGGGCGGGAGCATGTTCCCGAAGCTGCTGCATGCGCGCCTTCATGCGCTCCGCGCCGTCCGCACCGGGGAAGGCAAGGCTTTTTTGCCCCTCTTCGAAGTACCCGAGACGGGCATAGAGCGCGTCCATCACGTCCGCAAGCGTCATGCCGCGCGTGCGGTAATAGCAGGCTGCCTCGGCAAGCGCCGCGGCGGCAGAGACGGCGTCCTTATCGCGCGCGTAACTTCCCGTGAGGCATCCGTAGCTCTCCTCAAAGCCGAAGAGATACTCGTATGCCCCCATGCTCCCGTCGGACTTCCCGCCGTTTGCCTGTTTTGCCGCCTCAAAGCGGGCGATCTGCTCCCCGATGTACTTGAAGCCCGTCAGCGTCTCGATCTCGGTGATGCCGTAGTGCGCGGCGAGCGCTCTTGCCATATCCGTCGAGACGATGGTCGTGACGAGCGCGCCGTCCTGCCTGCGCTGAGGCAGGAGCCCGAGCTCCGCTTTACGCGACAGCAGATATTCCGCAATGAGGATGCCGCTCATATTGCCCGTGAAGGAGCGGTATTCCCCGCTCTTTTCCTTCACATAGACGCCGAGGCGGTCGGCGTCGGGGTCGGTGGCGAGCACAAGATCGGCGTCCTTCTCCTTCGCAAGCGCGAGCGCGAGCGTGAAGGCGGCGCGGTCTTCGGGATTGGGATACTTCAGCGTCGGGAAGTTCCCGTCGGGCGCTTCCTGTTCGGGCACGACGAAGACCTGCTCGAAGCCGAGCTCCTTCAATACCCTTCTCACGGGCAGATTGCCCGTGCCGTTCAAGGGGGTATAGACGATCCTGATGTTCTTCGCTTCCTTTTGGAGCGCTTCGGGGCTGAGAACGAGCGCCTTGACGGCAGCGAAATAAGCGCCGTCCACCTCTTCCCCGATCGGGATGAGGAGCCCGCGCGCCTTCGCTTCCTCTTCGGGGATGCGCCTGACGTCTTCATACGAGACGGCATTCACGAAGGAGATGATGCGCTTGTCGTAGGGCGGCACGATCTGGCAGCCGTCCGAAAAATACACTTTATAGCCGTTGTATTCGGGCGGGTTGTGGCTCGCCGTGATGACGACGCCCGCCGCTGCTTTCAGGTGCCTGACGGCGAAGGAGAGCATGGGCGTGGGGCGCAGGCTCTCGAAGAGGTACGCCTTCACGCCGTTGGCGGCAAGGATGCACGCCGTATCGTACGCAAATTCTTTGGAACGGCGGCGGCTGTCGTAAGCGATGACGACGCCCCCGTCCCTACCCTCGGCGTTGAAGAACGCGGCAAGGCCTTGGGTCGCTCTGCCGACGGTATATTCGTTCATGCGGTTGCTGCCCGCACCCAAAACGCCCCTCAGCCCTCCCGTTCCGAAGGCAAGATCGCGATAGATCGGAAGAG
>URMI01000177.1 GCA_900548845.1 uncultured Clostridia bacterium
ATGTTTGAAGAAGGAGAGAGAAAATGAGGGGCAAAAAATTATGGGCGGCGGTGTTGGCCGCAGTGCTGTGCTTTGCGGGTGCTTTGGCGGGGTGTAAGGCAGGAACGTTTGATCAGATCGAGCAGGCGTATCTTTCCGGTCCGACAGGGGGAGAGGTGCAGACGGCGCTCCTCAGACGGTCGGAAGAGACGGCGCTCGTGGATGAGGCGATCGCCTTTATCAAAGACGTTCCCTTTGAGGCGCTTGACGAGGCGGAAGCGGAGGCACTTTGGGAGAAACTTTTGGCCGAAACCGACGACGCGGCTTATATCATCATGCTCTTCTATCCCGAAGAGGGCGATCCGCTGCCGGGGCTCGATTCTACGGCGGCGACGGGTTTCCCCGAAGGCTATCGGTCGGTCTTTGTGTATGAGGACGGTTCGGCGGTGCTCAGCTGCGACGACGTGACTTATACTGCGGCGGCGGGGGAAGCCGACTTTGCGGCGATCGCGGCGTTCATCGCGGAAAACGGATGATCGGATGTTTGAAAAAGGAGAGAGAAAATGAGGCGCAAAAAATTATGGGCAGCTGTGTTGGCTGCGGTGCTGTGCTTTGCGGGTACTTTGGCGGGATGCAAAAACCGCGATGAGATTTTAAGTGATGTGAATAAACTTGTTTATCTGACTTCTCCCGCGAGCAGTTATATTTGCGTGATCGATGATAAAGAAGGCGTCGAAGAATTGCTCGGTTACTTTGACGAAGCGGAGTATGTCTGGTATGAAAAGAATTCGCAGGGATATGAGGATGCGTATATAAAGACAGACGATTACGATTTATTTAACACGCTTAGTTTATCGGTATATCCCGCGGAGGAAGACCCGTTTGCCATGGATATCTATCCCAACGGAGCCGTCCGCTCCGATCGGGATGACGGGTGCTACTTTGCCGATGCGGGATCTGTTGACTATGAGGGGTTGAAAGCAGCCATGGAGCGTCTCGAACGCATGGAACAAGAAAAATTGCAGCAGGGGACAGATCAAACTGAAATTCAACCTTGAAACAGGGGCGCCGCGGCGAAATAGCCGCGGCGCACCGCTCTTTCATTATTTTACGAATTCGCCGGTGGCGGCGTCCTGGAAGGCGACAAAGAAGCCCTCGTCGTCCGAATAGGGAGAGGAGGGCACGAACACCGCGCGCTCTTCCATCTCGGGGGGCAGTTCGCCCTGCGCCTCCACCGCAAGGCACACATAGCGGGGAACGCCGAAATGATAGACGATGCCGAGGAGCGCGCCCTCCCACAGCGTCCACTCCGAATGGGGCAGAGCGCGGCAAAGGCGGGTGTCGGGCGTGCCCTTCTGAAAGGCTTCCTCCATGCGCGGGCGGATGCTCTCGAAGTATGTAAGCGCCCGCGGAGGCTCTGCGGACGGCGGCACGGGGGCAGCTGTTTCGGGGGACGCGTAGTAATTTTTCCCTGCAAGCGCTTCGTCGTCGTAGCCGCGGGGCGGCGCTTCTCCGCTTTCTTCGGGCAAAGCGTCCTCGGGCGCGCGGTCCTTGGGCACGTCCTCTTCGGGCGGCTCTCCGGACGGGCCGCTCGGGAGGGGCACGCCGGGCGCAAAGGGGGTATTGGGCCCCGGAACGCCGGGAACGCCCGTCGGGGGAAGGGGCACGGGCGGGATGTGCTGCCCTTCGTCCTCTTCGCCTTTTTCGGCGCTTCGGGCGGGCGCGGGGGAAGAGAAGCTGACGCGCTCCCCGGGAAGGGAGCGGAAAATTTCGACGAGCTGACGATAGTCGTTCGGCGCGCTCCCGCAAGAGCCGAAAGCGACGGGCTCCACGTCATCTTTGACAAAGCATAAAAGCACGGCAAAGCCGTTTTCGAGGGAAGGGCAGGCGGGCACGCGGAGCGCGGTGTTGCCCTTGAGTTCGAGGCAGTATTCCTTCCTGCCCACGACTACGGCAAGGGCGTACCTTCCCTCATGCAAGGGGGCGAGCCCCGCGATGCGCGGCGTGAGCGTGAGGTCAGAGCCCAGCCGCTCCGCATAGACCGCGCCCATGAGCGGCATGCCGTCGGCCGTGAAGCCCTTCCCGATCTGTTTGAGGATGCAAAGTTTCTTTTCGTACGCCATAGTCCCTCCGTCTGCGAAAAATTCGCGTATCGTTCTTAGGATAAGCGATTTGCAGGCAAAAAATATGGCGGGTTTGCGCGAATGAGGGGGTTTTGCAGCGTCTGCGCCTTTTGGGGAGAGAGGCTCTTCGCCCACAGAAGATACTTCTTATAGATAATAGATATCAATAATAATAGTAGTAATAGTGGCTGTTGAATTGTGGAATAAAGGGTGAGAGTGAGGAAAATGGGGTTTGAAGGGCACAAAACGGGCGGGAAAGAGGGGGCCGGACGGGTTTTTCGGGGAGAGAGGAATGTGGAATGCGTGTGGACAGGGTGTGTGGAAAGATGTGGAATAATTGGGGGAATGTGGATAAAAATGTTGAGTGTGAGCGGGCGGCGGCAGGAGAGGGGCGCGGAAATTGACGAAACATGGGGAAACGGGGGAGTTATCCACAGAAATTTCCACATTGTGGAAAAAGTTATCCCCGAAAGCGGGGATATCCACAGGGCGGGAAGGGCAGAAAAACAGACCGCCCGCGCTGCGGAACGGCCTGTTTCGGAAAATCTGCTCAGATCTTTGTAAAGAGGATGTGGATAACGCCCGTATCATCCCCCTTTTGTCGCTGCACAAAGTCGATGCCCTCTTCCGTGAGCGTGCCCTCTTCGGGGAATTGGGGGAGACCCTTGACGGTGAGCTTTTCGCCGTCCTGAGAATAGGTGCCCTTCATCTCGCGCCCGCCGTTGAGCATGGTGGCGGCGCCGCCCGAAAAGGTGAGGGTGCATTCCTGTGCGGTGGTGTTCATCATCGCGACGAAGAATTCGGCAAATTCCTTTTCCTTGTCGCTGAGATCTTTGAAGTATTCGGGATACGCCTTTTGAAATTTGTAGGTGCTGCCGGAAACATCGTGTGTCATAGAAGACCTCCTTTTCTGGTTTGATTTTTTATGTGCTTGTGGGGGGGCTTGCGGCGACGCGGTGACTTTTTTCCGTCACGTCGTCGGGATCAACAACCCCTCCGTCTTGCCGTCTCGGTAAACCTTCGGACGGCAATCCACCTTCCCTTACACAGGGGAGGCTATAATAAGGAATCTCTAAAATTATGCTGCAAGCAAGGTTGCCTTGCGCAGCAGGACTCAATTTGTACCCGCAGGGCATGCATACCCGCAGGGCACTTATTGTGCTTAGAATGAGATAGGGTTCCCGCAAAGATTTTGCGAAGCAAAAGATTTTTTGGGAAAAGGAGACGCAGGCGTAAATGGCGTGGGGATGACGGTAGGCATCCTTCGCACTACACGCCTTGCGGCGACGCGGTGACTCCTTCCGCCGCGCGCCCGCAAAGAGATCGGAA
>URMI01000178.1 GCA_900548845.1 uncultured Clostridia bacterium
GCGAGGGCGTGGGGGTCTCCGTCAAGCACTTTGCCCTCAACAATGCGGAAAACTTCCGTTTCATGGGAAATTCCGTCGCCGATGAGCGCGCCATCCGCGAAATTTATCTCAAAGTCTTTGAAATGGTCGTCAAAGAGGCGCACCCTGCGACGATGATGTGCGCCTATAACGCGATCAACGGCGAATATTGCAGCCAGAATAAATGGCTGTTGACCGACGTTCTTCGCAAGGAATGGGGCTTTGACGGGCTCGTGATGACCGATTGGGGCGCGATGCATGACCGCGTGAAAAGCCTCAAAGCGGGGCTCGATTTAGAGATGCCGGGCGATACCGCCATCTGCCGCAAGTGGATCTTAGACGGCGTGAAGGACGGTTCGCTCCCGACGCAAGCCCTCGATGAAGCCGTCAGAAACGTGTTGACCCTTGTAGAACAGTATGCCCGTCCTCATCCCGATGACTGCGACTTTGAGGAGAACGACCGCCTCGCCTGTGAGATCGCCGAGGACAGCGCCGTGCTCTTACAAAACGACGGCATTCTTCCTTTGGACGAAAAAGAAAAGCTCTTCGTCTGCGGCGATCTGTTTGAGAAGATGCGCTATCAGGGCGCGGGCAGTTCGATGATCAACCCCACGAAACTGACGACGCCGAAGGATGCGTTCGATGCAATGGGCGTTCGCTATACTTATGCCCGCGGCTATGCGGAAAACAGCACATCAACGAACGGCGCGCTCCTTCGCGAGGTGCTTGACGGGGCGAAAAAGCACCAAAAAGTACTCGTCTTTGCGGGGCTCACCGACTATGTGGAGAGCGAGGGCTGCGATCGGGAGGATATGAAGCTCCCCGAAAACCAGCTCGCGCTCATCAACGCCCTCATCAATGCGGGCAAGCAAGTCATTGTCGTATTGTTCGGGGGCTCGCCCGTGGAGCTGCCGTTCGCGGAGAGAGTGAGCGCAATATTGAATCTGTATCTGCCCGGGCAGAGCGGCGGCAGAGCGTGCGCGAATTTGCTGTTCGGTAAAGCAAACCCTTGCGGCAGGCTTGCGGAGACTTGGCCGTTCCGCTATGAGGACGTTCCTTTCGGCAAAACGTTCGGAAAGAGCGAAAACGAGGTTTACAAAGAGAGCGTCTTTGTCGGCTACCGCTACTATACAACGGCGAAAAAGCAGGTGCGCTATCCCTTCGGTTACGGGCTCTCCTATACGAGCTTTGTCTGGTCGGATATGCAGGTAAGCGAGGAAGGGGATCGGTTCATGATCTCCTGCCGCGTGAAAAATACAGGAACGCGCGATGGCGCGGAAGTCGTGCAGCTCTATGTTTCTGCGCCCGAGAGCAAAGCCTATAAGCCCCTTCGTGAGCTCAAAGCCTTCCAAAAGGTGCGCCTTGCAGCGGGGGAGGAGAGAGAAGTCAGACTCACCGTCAAACAAGACGAGCTCCGCTATTTCGATATGCAGAAGCGCGTTTGGGTCTTGGAAGGGGGGGAGTACCGCTTTGAGCTCTGTTCGGACGCAGAGACCGTCGTCCTCGAACAGGCGGCCATCCTCGAAGGGGAGTACAACGCGCCCTATCCCGAGGACGTGTTGAAAGTCTATCAGGACGCCAACTTGGAAGGGCTCACGGATGTGCTCTTTGAAAAAATGAGCGGGCAGCATATCCCGCCGCTGCCTGCAAACAAGCCCATCACGCTCGAAAGCCGCTTTTCTAACTTAGAGAAGGCGGGGCCTATGGGGAAAATATTGCATTCCGCCGTTCTGAGCGTCGCGACGAAGCAGATGAAAGAGGCGAAAAAGCTCCCCGAAGGCAAGGAGCGGGACAACAAAATAAAGGGCGCGTTCTTTTTGAAGCGCATCCTGGAGAGCAATTCTTTGATCTCCATGTCGATGTCCGCAGGCAAGACTATGCCCTACAACTTCGCCTGCGGCTTCATGGAACTTGCAAACGGGCATTTATTCAAAGGCATCCAATGCTTCTGCACAACGATAAAAGCATCAAAATTACCAAAAGATCAGGAGGAAAAGAAATAATGTCGGCAAAAGGGAACGCTCTTTCATCGAGGTTTTTCAACAGTAAGATCCGTTCGCAGAACGTGGGCGGTAAGGAGCGGTGGCTGGGGTACATGGTCGGCCCCTGCGGTTCGCTGCTCTTTTCCGCCGTTATGGGTACCTATCTCAACGTGTACTACACCGACGTTCTCAATCTCGGGACGGTGTGGGGCGGGATGTTCCTCGTCGTTTTCCCGCTTATCTCCAAGATCATCGACGCCATCACCAACTTTATTATGGGATGGATCATCAACCGGACGCACAATAAGCAAGGGAAAGCCCGTCCTTATATTTTGTTGTCGGCTATCCTTGTTCCCATTACGGGCATTTTGATGTATCTCGTGCCGAATATGTCGGAAGAGTGGCAGGCAGTATGGGTGATGATCTCCTATAATCTCTTCTTCTCTTTCGCCTACACCATCTACAATATGAGCCATAGCATGATGGTTCCGCTCTCTACGCGCAATTCGCAGCAGCGCGGCGTTTTGGCGGTCTTCAACCAGGTCTCGGCCGTGATGGTGACGGGCATCATCGCCGCTCTCATCTTCCCTATGGCGATCCTTCCGCTCATCGGTTCGAGCAAATCGCTTTGGATCGGCTCCATGTCTATCATCGCCGTTGCCATGCTGCCCCTGATGCTGCTCGAATATTATTACACCAAGGAGCGCGTCACCGAGGAGCTTGGTCATGCCAAAGAAGTCAAGGTGTCCTATGTGATGCAGATCAAAGCGGTGCTCACCGATAAGTATATGCTTATTTTGCTCATCTACAGCATCATCTTCACGGCGGGCTCTACCTTAAAGACGCAGGCGCTCGTCTATTACAGCAACTATGTTTTAGGCACTTATAACGACGGCATTACACAGACGCTCATCAACGTCATCGGCGGTGTGCCTATGGGTATCGGCATTTTCGCCGTTTGGCCGCTTGCCAAGAAGTTCGGCAAGAAGAACGTCTCCGTTGCGGGCTTTGTGCTCTATGCGTTGGGTTCGCTCATCTGCTGGCTGGCGCCTACCAACATGGTCATCGTGCTTGCGGGGCAGTTCATCAAGAATATCGGCGGTTTGCCCTGCGCTTATATCTTCATGTCTCTCTTTTCCGATTCCTTCGATCACCTCGAATGGAAGACGGGATTCAGAAGCGACAGTTTGGCAATGTCCATCTATTCAACGATCAGCGTCGTCCTCATCGGTGTAGGCATGTCCGTGCTCAATGCCTGCCTGAATGCGAGCGGGTACATCCCGCCCATCAACGCGGGCACCCTTGAGGAGGCCGAGTCTATCCTTGCCGCCAACGGCTGGCTCTCTCAGCTGCCCATCGGCGACTATCATGCTGCGATCGACGGCACCTTTACAGTGGGTATCGCCCAGCCTGAGAGCACGATCA
>URMI01000179.1 GCA_900548845.1 uncultured Clostridia bacterium
TCATCGGGCTTTCCTTCGGGCTGTTCGGGCTCTTTCTCACCGTGCAGGGTATTTCGTCCGGCGGGTTCGACGGCATCACGCTGCGCACGGTCAAGTATCTTGTTTCGGGCTCTGTGCCCGTCGTCGGCGGGTTCTTGTCGGGGAGCGTCGATCTCGTGCTCGCAGGGAGCGCTCTCATCAAGAATGCGCTCGGTTCTTTTTCCGTGCTGCTGCTCGTTTCCGTCGTGTTGAAGCCGCTCCTGCTCCTTGCGGCGATGCAGCTCTTTCTCCGCGTGTCTGCGGCGGCGACGGAGCCCGTCGGCGGAAAGATCCCATGCCTTCTTTCCCGTCTTGCGGGAGATATGGGGTATTTTACCGCATCTCTCCTCACCGTTGCCTTTCTCCATTTTCTGACGTTGCTGCTCTTCGTGTGCAGTTCGGGGGTGCTCTGATGCAGGCTTATATCCTTTCCGTTGCGGGCGCCGTTCTTCTGTCCGCCGTCGTCTCTCTCATCTTGCCCGAAGGCAAGCTCTCGCCCCTCATCCGCGGTATGACCAAACTCATCACGCTCGTCCTTCTCGTCTCGCCCCTCATTTCGCTTTTGCGTGGGGAGGTGTTCTTTTCGGACGGGGAAGCGGTCGCGGCGGATGAAGGTTTTCTTCTTTCCTGCACGCAGCGCGTTGAGGAAAACGACGAACAGGCGATCGCGGCGTGGCTGGAAGAGGAATTCGGCATTTCTGCTCTCAGTGAGGTGCAATTGGAAACGGACGGCTCCTATTCGGCAAAAGCCGTCACGGTACGCATCACCGACTTCGGAATATACGGGGAGGAGGAGCATATAGATATATCGTTGCGGATCGAGGAAAAGTTGGAAGCGTTGTTCGGCTGCCCCGTGGAGGTCCTCTCGTGAAAGATATCCGGGCGCTTTTTGAAAAGAGAACGGTCCGCATCCTGCTCTTCGGCGTTGCGGCGCTGCTGCTTCTTGTCGCCATCTGGCAGGTCTTCTTTGCGGGGGAGACAGCTTCCGGTTACGACGAAACGCAGCAAGAGGCGCGCATTTCCGCCATGCTCGAACGGGTGGAGGGCATTGAAGAAGCTTCGGTGATGATCGTTGAAGAAGAGGGGGAGGCGGTCTCCTGCATCGTCGTCTACCGCGGGGAGGACAGCATCCTTTCCCGTATGCGCATCCTCGATATCGCCTCTTCGGCGCTTGGCATCGCAAAGGAGAAGGTGCAGGTCTATCTTTCGTAAAAGGGAAATATTTTTGAAGGAGTATAGAAAATGTCAAACACCAAAAAGATCGCGATCATGTCAACGCTCGTCTTGCTGCTTGCCGTGACGGCCGTCTTCAACTTCGTGCTGGCGGGAACGCCTGCGGACGCGGCGACCGACGGCACGGCGCAGGACGACTACTTCACGAGCTACCGCACCGAACGCGTGACGACGCGCAACGAGGAATTCTTGCAGCTCGACAGCGTCATTGCCGCCTACGCCGCCGATTCGGCGGAATACAAGGAAGCCGTCGCCGAAAAGCAGCGCATGGTGGAGGTGATGGAGACCGAGCTCGTCATCGAAACGATGATCAAGACGATCGGCTTTTCCGATGCCGCCGTGGCGATCGGCGCGGAGTCGGAAAACATCAATATCTTTGTCAATTCGAGCGAGCTTTCGACGGAAAACGTGACGCAGATCTTCTCCATCATCGAAGATGAGCTGGGCATCCGCAACGGAAATATCGTCATCATGCCCATTTACGCGGAAAGCTGAAAAAAATCGCCGTAAAAATGCGGAAAGATAGTGGAAATTTGGGGAAAGATGTGCTATAATACCTTCAAGGAGAATGTATTATGGCAAGCATCAGGTATAATCCGAACGGACAGAAGGGACGCATTTCCTACAATACGGACATCGTGAGCGGCATCATCGCGCTCAGCCTTCAGGAGACGGAGGGCATCGAGCTCGTCCCGTCCCGCAGCAAGGGCATCAAAGTCAACTTTGAAAAAGAGGGTATCTTTGCAGATATCTCCGTCATTGCCCATTACGGTTACAGCGTGCCGGAGCTTGCGTTCGCCATCCAGCAGACCGTCAAGCAGATGGTCGAGTCCATGACGAAATACCGCATCGCGAAGGTGGATGTGCACATTCAGAGCGTCGTCTTCCCCGAAGCGGCGCCGCCCGCTCCCCCTGCGGCAGAAAATCAGGAACAGCAAGAAAACAAGTGAATGAGGGGTGCCCCGTCCGCGCTGCGGGCGGGGGCTCTCCATAAAGGAGTACCATGAGAAGCCAAGCGAGAGAGGCGGCGTTTAAGATCGTCTTTGCGCGGGAGTTCGGCAGCGACTGCGACGGCAGGTTCGAAGCGAACGTCTATCACAAGGAAGGCCTCGGCGAAGAGGACCGCGCGTTTGCCCACAAACTGGTGGGGCTCGTCAATGAACATAAGGAAGAATTGCTTGCCGTGCTCGACGAAAAGGTCGAGCGCTTTGCGCAATACCGCATTTATACCGCAGACAGGGCGATCCTTCTCTTAGCGCTTGCGGAGATCAAGTATGTGGACGATGTTCCGCCCGTCGTTTCGGTGAGCGAGGCGGCAGGGCTCGCGCGCAAGTATTCCACGGAAAATTCCGCAAGCTTTGTCAACGGCGTGCTGGGAGGGATCATCAACCAATGAAGCTCATCGACGGGAAGGCCATCGCGGCCGAGATCCGTGCGGAGCTCAAACTCCGCACGCAAGCATTTGAAGAAACATACGGCAAAAAGATCGGGCTTGCGGTCGTACTTATCGGGAACGACCCTGCTTCGCAGGTGTACGTCCGCAATAAGGTCAAGGCGTGCGAGGAGGCGGGCATCCGTTCCTTCCGCCACGACCTTCCCGAAGAGACGACGCAAAGACAGGCGGAAGAGCTTGTTTCGGCGCTTGCCGAGGATGAGAACGTCCACGGCATCCTCGTTCAGCTTCCGCTGCCGCGCGGGCTGGATGAAAAGCGGCTCTTGTCCCTCATTCCGCCTGCTAAGGACGTGGACGGATTCTTGGCGGAAAACATCGGCAGGCTCGCCCTCAAAGAGGAGGGCACTGTTGCTTGTACGCCGCTCGGCGTCATGGAGATGCTCTCCCGCAGCAATATCCCGGTTGCGGGCAAGCGCGCCGTCGTCGTGGGGAGAAGCAACATCGTGGGCCGTCCTATGGCATTGCTTCTGCTCAACGCCGATGCGACCGTCACCGTCTGTCACAGTAAGACGAAAGATCTTTCAGAAGAATGCAGGCGGGCGGATATCTTGGTCGCCGCCATCGGCAAACCGAAATTTATCACGGCGGATATGGTCAAAGAGGGTGCTGTCGTCATCGACGTGGGCATGGACCGCGACGAGAACGGCAAGCTCTGCGGCGACGTCGACTTTGAAAACGTCAAAGAGAAGGCGTCCGCTATCACCAGATCGGAAA
>URMI01000180.1 GCA_900548845.1 uncultured Clostridia bacterium
AAGCGAGCTTCGGATGCCGTGCCACCTCCCCGAAGAGGAGGCTAAAATGAAGAATTTTATAAATCAAGAAAGCATTTGCTCGCCCCTCAAACCAACCAAAAATAATACTTCGTCTTTTTTTGGGGACCCCGAGGGGAGGCTAAAATGAGGGAATGCTCAACTGTTCAGATCCCAGTCGATGGGGGGGATGGCGTTGGCTTCGAGATAGGCGTTGGTCTTTGAAAAATGTTTGCACCCGAAAAAGCCGTTGTAAGCGGAGAGCGGTGAGGGATGTGCGCATTCGAGGACGAGGTGTTTCTTCGTATCGATGAGCGCCCTCTTGCGGCGGGCGTTGCCGCCCCAAAGCAGAAAGACGAGATGTTCCTTTTTTTCGCTCAAAATTTGGATGACGCTGTCCGTAAACCAGCTCCAGCCGCAGTTTGCGTGGGAGTTCGCCTGATGTTCGCGCACGGTGAGCGCCGTGTTCATGAGGAGCACGCCCTCCTTCACCGAAAAGCACAGCCCGTGCGCCTGCCCCGGCTCGTGGTAGGGGTCCTGCCCCAACAGCACCACTTTCACGTTCGCAAACGGCGTGAAGCGAAAGCAGTTGTAGAGGTCGTACATATCGGGATAGACGACATAGTGCGAATACTCGTACTTCAAAAACTCGCGAATTTTTTTATACCGCTCGTCCGCGAAGAGGGGAGCGAGCGGCCCCTTCCAGTCGCCGAGGTCGATCATGAGTGCGCCTCCACGCCGTCGAGGATGAGAAGATAGTTTGTGAGTTCTTCCTTTGCGGCGGCAAGGTCGTGTTCGAGGTAGTTGCCGCATTCCTCGCGCTTGCTGCCCGGCACCTCTTCGAGCGTGAGCGCTTTTTTGATGCTCTCTTTAAGAAGGGCGAGCACTTCCTCAAAGCAAAGGCGCACAGTGAGGAGATAGAACCCCGTGCGGCAGCCCATCGGGCCGAAGTAGACGATGTCGTCCTTCTTTTCGCTGTTGCGCAGGACGGTCGCGAGGAGATGCTCGATCGTGTGCAGCGCTTTCGGGGTGATATAGTCGCCCGAATTGGGCTTTTTGAAGCGCAGGTCGAAGGTCGTGATCAGGTTTTTGTCCGTCTGCGCGTACAGTCCGGGCTGCAGTTTATCGTGATCCTTTTGGAAGGAGGCGATCTTTTCCATAAAAAGCTCCTTGTTTCGATGAATTTCGAAATAATACGGGCATTCTATTTCGATGAAATTCGAAATATACTTTGCCGTGCGCGAACGCAGCGAGTTCACTCAAGTGGACTGCCGCCGCGTTCAGTCGAGGGCTGCTCAGCCGAGCGCAATTCCGCTCAGTCGAGGGCGGCGAACACCTCGCCCATATACGCTTTGAGGTTGAGGCAGGCGCGGGAGAGGTTTTTTTCGTACTGCTCCGTCGTGCTGCCCGAGCCGTACACGTCCGAGACCGCCTTGAAGGAGACGCAGGGCACGCCCGCGTACTTGCACACTTCCACGATGGCGCCGCCCTCCATGTCGCGAAGGTCCGCGCCTAAGCGGAGGAGAAGGTCGTGATCGACGGGGGAATCGTTGAAGCGGTCGCCCGTCGCAAGCTTGCGGCGGGGAAAGTCGATGCCTTTGGGGGTAGAAAGGGGGAGGAAGTTCTCCGTCTCGCCGTCGAGCGTGCCGATCTCAGTCCCTTCGAGCTGGGTGATGTCGAAGTCGTACTGCACCGCTTTCTCGATGAGGTACACTTCGGTGAGTTCCGTCCGCTCGTGAAGCCCGCCCGCGACGCCGAAATTCAAGATGACGTCCGCGCCGAAGTGGATGGCGGCGCACGCCCCTGCGGCGGCGTTCACTTTGCCCACGCCGCATACGACGAGAAGGCACTCCTTCCCGAACGCCCTGCCGAGGTGCACGGTCTTGCCGTAAATGGTGCGGATATCTTCGATCTCCATCTGCGAGAGGAGGGCCTCCGCTTCGTCGTCCATTGCAACGACTGCTCCGATCATAGTTCGCTCCTTTCCCCGCGCGGCAAACAGAGGCGCCCGCGGGCTGTTGACAATATTTTTCCTCAGTATAACAGGTTTTAAGAAAAATTGCAAGAGGGCGTATGCTTTTTTGTGCGGTCGCGTAAAATCAAGAGGGCATGGGTCGGGAAGGCTGGTCGTTTTTTCGCGGCAGTCCCTCCCGCGCCCGCCGAAACTTTTTTGGAGTGTGTTTATGGATCCCTTTTCTCTGAAACCGCAAAAGATGGATAAGGTGTTCACCTCGTGGAACAAGGTGTTTCTGAAGCCCTACAACAAGAACGAAGTCGACCCCTACACGCGCACCCGCATCATCCTGATGTCGGGCACGGAGTTCGAATCGGTGCGGCTGCAGCATTCCTTCACGCGGATGTGCGCCAACAACGACATAAGGCGCCGTCTCGCCCTTCTAAGGCGCGGGGAACAGCTTCAACAAAAGCGCGTCGCGGGGTTGAAGCCCGCCGACGAGGGCATTTTGGAGCATACCATCGGCTATGAGCAGCTCGCAGTCGACCTCACCGCCAATCTCGCCGTGAACGAGAAGAACAGCTATGTGAAAAAGCAGCTCGACTTCGCGCTCCTCGAGGACTTCGATCATCTCTACCGCTATGCCGATCTCATGGAGCTGGAAAAGTGCGGCGATCCCGCCCGCCTCGTGGGCGATTATACCGAGATCATGCCCGGCCGCCCCACCGTCGCGGAGTACCGTCATCCCTTCGACGACGTCAACTTCTATCTCAACGGGTATCTGAGCGATCTCAAGACCAAGCTCGCCGTCAATATCATCACGGCGGCGGAACAGCAGACGATGAACTTCTATATGAACGTCGCGAATCTCTATACGACGCCGCTCGGGAGGAAGCTCTTCAACGAGATCGCCATGATCGAGGAGCAGCACGTCACGGGGTACGGGTGCCTCAAAGACCCCTGCATGACGCCCTTTGAGAATTTGCTCATGAACGAGTACACCGAGTGCTATCTCTATTATTCGTGCTATGAGGACGAGACGGACGAGCACATCAAGGCCGTCTGGGAGATGCACTTTGAGGAGGAAGTGGCGCACCTTCACGAGGCGGCGGAGCTTCTGCGCACTTATGAAGGGAAAGTCTGGCAGCAGCTCTTCCCTTCGGGCGGGGAGTTCCCCGAGCTTCTGAAGTTCCGTTCGCAGAAGGCGTATATCCGCGAGGTCTTAAAGAGTGTCCGCCTCACCGCCGTCGAGGAGGGCTGGGAGGAGCTTGACAAACTCCCCGACACCTTCCGCTTCTTCTCCTACAACTCCCGCATCCACGGCGGAAAGCCGGAGGCGGCAGGCACGCACGAGGTCATCGAGCGCGCCATCCGCGAATGGGGCGAGGACTGGCGGCTGCAGGATAAGGAGCACCCGATCAAAGAACTTTCCGACCGCACGAAGGATA
>URMI01000181.1 GCA_900548845.1 uncultured Clostridia bacterium
CAGACGTCGAAGGCTTTGACGCATCTTACAAGCTCTCTATTCTTTCCTCGCTTGCGTTCCACACCAAAGTTCCCTTCTCCAAGGTGTTCCGCGAGGGCATCACGACCATCACGCAGGACGATATCTCCTACGGCAAAGAGCTCGGTTACAGCCTCAAGCTGCTCGCGATCGGCAAGCAGACGGAAGAGGGCATCGAAGTCCGCGTGCATCCCGCCTTCATCAAGCGCGAACATCCTCTGGCTTCCGTCAACGACAGCTTCAACGCCGTCTATATGACGGGCGACGCCGTGGACGACGTCATGCTCTACGGCAGAGGTGCGGGCGCGCTCCCCACGGGCAGCGCCATCGTAAGCGACATCATCTATGCCGCGACGCACTCCGAAAATAAGTACTCGACCTTCAAGAACAACGCGACGGCGGAAAAAGACGTCAAGTTCGTTTCCAACTTCAAGAGCGCATACTATCTGCGCCTCACGGTCGACGACGAGGCGGGCGTGCTCGCCAAGATCGCGGCAGTCTTCGGAAAGCAGAACATCTCTATCCAGGAGATGGTGCAGAAGGAGAACGCAAAAGAGGGCAAGGCAACGCTTGTGCTCGTCACGCACGAAACGAGAGAGTTTTCGCTCCGTTCGGCGGTCGCAAAGGTCGCCGCTTTGGAGATCGCAACGGTCGATTCCGTGCTCCGCGTCGTCTCTTAAACGCAACATGAATTGCGGCCGCCTGCGGGCGGCCGTCTTACTTTCGGGAGGAATTATGCCTGATTCTTCAATGTGCGGCAAACGGCGCGCCGTCGTCGTCATCAACGCCTATACGACGCTGGAAAGCGAACTCCATCAGCCCTACGCGATCGCAAAAGCGCTGCGCGAGCGCGGCGTGGAGACCGACGTTCTCAGAAACGGGTGTTTTCCCGCCTATCTGGGGCGTGACAATATCGCTGCCGATTGGGTGGAGCAATACGATTTTGCCGTCTATCTCGACAAAGACAAATACCTTTCCAAACTGCTCGAACGGGCGGGGATGCGGCTCTTTAACTCGTCGGACGCCGTCGAAGCGTGCGACGATAAACTGCTGACCGCCATTGCGCTTTCAGGCGTTGCACCCATGCCCAAGACGCTCCCCGCGCCGCTCTGCTATACGCCGTCTGCGGCAGTGAATGAGGAAATGTTAAAGAGGGCAGAGGCGCTTTTGGGCTATCCCATGGTCGTCAAGGAATGCTTCGGCTCGCTCGGCAAAGGCGTTCATCTGGCGCACGACCGCGCGGAGCTGAGAGCGCTTTCGGAGCGGCTGAAAGGGGTGCCGCACCTCTTTCAGGAATTTATCCAAGAGAGCAAGGGGCGCGATCTGCGCGTCATCCTCATCGGCGGGAAAGTCGTCTCGGCGATGGAGCGACGCTCGGAACATGATTTTCGCTCCAATGCGGAATTGGGCGGAAAGGGGACGCCCTATACGCCCGACAGCGAGACTGCTGCGCTCTGCGAACGGGTTGCCGAGGCGCTTCGGCTCGACTACTGCGGCGTCGACTTGTTATTCGGGAAGGAGGGGATGCTGCTCTCCGAAGTCAATTCCAACGCCTTCTTCGGCACGATCGAACGGGTGACAGGCGTGGATGTTGCCGCACGCTATGCAGAATATCTCGTTAAAACCGTCTACGGAGACTGATTTTTATAATATTTCGGCAGCGGAATTTTGAATTTTGTCCGTTAGCATAGTATTATGTCAGACATAATGACATATTTGCATTCTAAAAAATGAAAACCGCCTCTTTCGAGGCGGTCGTTTTATGCTTTACCGATCATCCGCAGTTCGTCGATCGCGCCCCGAGCAAGTTCATCACAGCGGTTGTTGAGCGCGTTGTCGGCATGGCCTTTGACCTTATGGAAGGTGACCTCGTGTTCCCGCGTGAGAGCGAGGAGTTTCTTCCAAAGATCGTCGTTGAGGACGGGCTTTTTATCGGGTTTTATCCAGCCGCGCTTTTCCCAGGCGTACACCCAGCCCTGCAAAAACCCGTTGACGGTATAGGCGGAATCGCTGTAAACGTCGACGCGGCAGGGGAATTTGAGGCGTTCCAGACCTTCAATGACGGCGGTGAGCTCCATGCGGTTGTTGGTCGTCTGTGCTTCTCCGCCCGAAAGTTCGCGGCGGTGCTCCCCGAAGATGAGGATGGCGCCCCAACCGCCCGCCCCCGGGTTTCCGGAGCAGGCGCCGTCTGTGTAGAGGGTCACCTGTTTGAGTTCGCTCATCGGGAGAGTTCCTCCGCCCGCTGTTCTGCCGCCTGCATGGCGCGGACAACGCTTTCGGGAACGCCGTTCCGCCGCAGCACTTCGAGCGCCGCAAGCGTCGTTCCGCCCTTGGAAGAAACGGCCTTGATGAGCTCTTCGAGCGGCGTATCGGCATGCGCTTCCGCCATCGCGGCTCCGCCTTTGAGCGTCTGGATGGCAAGAAGGCGCGCTTCTTCCTCCTCAAGCCCGCATCTCACGCCGCCGTCGATGAGCGCCTGCAAAAAGAGATAGACGTAGGCAGGCCCGCTCCCCGAAAGGGCGGTGACGGCGTTGAGTTTTGTTTCGGGAACGGGAAGAGTCAGGCTCGTTGCATTGAAGAGCCCGAACACAAAGTCGGCGTCTTCGGGGGCAAGGTCTTCCGCGTCGATCGCAGCGGCGCCCATCCCCACGGAACAGGGAAGATTGGGCATCACGCGCGCGATGGGGGCGTTTGTTTCGAGGGAAGCTTTGATATCCGCCTTTTTCATGCCCGCCATGATGGATATGACTGGGGGAAGGACGACGTCTCTCAGATGGAGCGCGACTTCGGGGAAGGTCTGCGGCTTGACGGAGAGCAAAAGATAGGAGCTCCGCTCTGCCGCAACGCGGTTCAGAAGGGTCGTTTCAACGCCCTGCGCCGCAAAAAAGTCGCGGCATTCGGCAGAAGGGTCGCTGACGATGACGTCGAAGGGGGAGATGAAATTTTGGCGGATGGCGCCGAGCACGATGGCACGCGCCATGAAACCGCCGCCGATGACTCCGAGTTTGCATTGTTTTTCCATAAAAATTGCCGTCCTTTTTTGTTTTTCCCGCAAAAATTTCTTGACGAAAAGGGGAAGATAAGCTATAATAACTAAGGTCACAGGGGAGTGGCTCAACGGTAGAGTAGCGGTCTCCAAAACCGTAGGTTGCGTGTTCGAATCGCGTCTCCCCTGCCAAAGCGGCTTGAGAAATCGAGCCGCTTTTTTGTTGCTTTGAGCGCGCCCGTGGGCGCGAGGTTGCGTGTGACGCGATCGGCCTCCCAAAGGGGAGCCAACGATCGCTATTCCGTCGCTCCGCCCCTTACGCATCGCATCTCCCCTGCCAAAGCGGCTTGAGAAATCGAGCCGCTTTTTTGTTGCTTTGAGCG
>URMI01000182.1 GCA_900548845.1 uncultured Clostridia bacterium
CCATCGCGCGTGCGCTCGTCAACGACCCCGACATCCTGCTTGCCGACGAACCTACGGGCGCGCTCGATTCCAACACCAGCGTGCAGATCATGGACCTCATCAAAGAGATCGCGGGGGAGCGCCTCGTCATTATGGTCACGCACAACCCCGAGCTCGCGGAAAGCTACGCCTCGCGCATCGTGCGCCTCAAAGACGGGCTCGTCGAGTCCGACTCCGACCCTTACGAGGGCGACGAAGAGCAGCCGCCCAAAACGCAGGGCAAGGCGCGCGCCAAGATGAGCTTTCTCACCTCTTTGGCGCTCTCCTTCCGCAACCTGCTCACCAAGAAGGGGCGCACCATCTTAACGTCCGTCGCGGGCAGCATCGGCATCATCAGCGTCTGCCTCGTTTTGGCGCTTTCCAACGGCTTCAACAACTACATCCGCAAGACGGAAGAGGATATGCTCTCCTACTATCCGATCACCGTCTCGGAGAGTTCCTTCGACCTCGCCTCGGTGATGACCTCCTTCACCTCCGTCGAGGATATGCCCGATCTCTCCGAACTCGACAACAAGGTGTATATCGATTCCTTCCTGACGAGCCTTGCCGAGGGCATGACACTTACCAACAACATTTCCGACGAATACCTCGACTACCTCTCTAAGATGGACAAGGACTGGTATTCGGAGATCCAATACGGCTATGGGGTCTCCATCAGCGACAACCTCTTCACGCACGTTGATACGGCAAAAGATCCGACTGCCGATCAGCTTGAAATGCAGACTTCGTCGCGTTCGCTGTCCAACTTGAAGGAGTATTACATCAGCGTCGTTTATCGTGTCGTACCCGAATATAAAGACCTTGTCGGATTTGCCGATTTCTTCGGTGACATCGTCAATGCCATGCCCGGAACGAGCGATCTTTCTTCTGAGACGTATGGTCAGTATGTGAGGTCACAGTACGACGTCGTGGCGGGCTCTTTCCCCGAGAGCGAGAATGAAGTGGTGCTCGTTGTCGGCGAAAATAACGAGGTGAGCGATCTGACGCTCGCGCAGCTTGGGTTCCTGAATGAGGAGAAATTTGCGGCGCTTTTCCTTCAGGGGGAGAACGGCTCGGACGACGGGACGATCCCTGACGAGTCGGTCGTGGACTTTAACGAGATCCTCGGTAAGCAGTATACACTCTTTTATAACAGCGCCGTCTATGAGGAAGATCCCGATTATGTGAAGCCGACGCTGCTCTCGCCCAACAAGGATCATGCTTTTACCTATCAGGGTGAACGCGCGGAAGATGAGCTTACGGCACAAGAAGGGGAGGGTATCAATCTCACGGTCTCGGGTATTTTGCGCCTCAAAGACGGGCTCAATTACGGGTGTCTCACGAGCGGTCTTAACCTCACCGAAGCGCTCGTCAATACTTATATCGAAAACACCATCTCGGACGATACCTTCCTGCAATGGCTGAAAAATGATTCGACCATCATGCTGCCGATCGAGTCGGAGGATGGCGAGCCGGTCAAGATCTATCTCTCTCCTGCGGAAAATCTCGACGATTACTTCGATATCGAGACGGAACTTTCCTATATCCTGGGGGATAGTGCAAGCGGTGATCTTAGTTTCATCGTTTCCATGCTTTCCGAGTTCAACGCCTCCTTTGCGCCCGAGAGGATCATCCGCCTGTTGGGCGGCGATCATTCGGTGACTTCCATTTCGCTCTATGCCAACGATTTTGAAGGCAAAGAGCATATGCTCGACTATCTCGACGAATGGAACATCATGTACGAGGACGATCAGTCCATGCAGATCACCTATTCGGATACCGTCGGAACGCTCATGAGAATGATGCAGCAGATTTTGGACATCATCACCTATGTGCTCGTCGCGTTCACGGCGATCTCGCTCGTCGTCTCGTCCGTCATGATCGGCATCATCACCTACGTCTCCGTCGTGGAGCGCGTCAAGGAGATCGGCGTGCTGCGCGCCCTCGGCGCAAGAAAGCAGGACGTGAGGAACCTCTTCAATGCAGAGACCTTCATCATCGGGCTTGCGGCGGGCCTCATCGGCATCGGCATCGCCTATGCATTGAGCGCCGTCATCAGCATGATCTTGCAAAATCTCACGGGCATAGCGGGCATCGCCTCTCTCCCCGTCACCTCGGCGATCGTCATGGTGTGCGTCAGCGTCGTTTTAACGCTCATCTCGGGGCTCATCCCCGCGCAGTCCGCCGCCAAGAAAGATCCCGTCATCGCCCTCCGCACCGAATAACGGCGCGAAAAAAGGGCGCATAAAAGGGGAGAACTTCGCCCATACTTGCTTTGCGAGGCGGCTTATGGCAAAGAAAAAACCAATGCGCAAACTGACGGAAGAAGAATACGAGGCATACCTTCGCAGGCTTCTCAAAAGATGAAAAAGGGGACGGGAGCATGAGCTTTCCGTCCCTTTTGCTTGTCTTAACGCGGCGTGTCCGGGCGGCGGAGGCGACCGCGCGCGGGCAGCGAGAACAGTGCAGGCGGCGGGCGATCAATTGCGGCGCGCGCGATACAAAGATGAAAAACAATTGGTAAGGCTTTCACAAAGCTTTCATGCGAATTGCGTTAGCTCTTTACAATGGCGTGGTATCATAAAGGTAAGAAAACAAAAGGAGAGTATTATGACCAACTTTGATGCACTGTGCAAGGCGGCGGAAGACATCCCCGCAGACATTTACCGCGATGTTTTGCGCGAGAAGGCGCGCATTGTCCTGCCCGCCCTCGAAGAGGCGGCGGGGAGCCGCGAGCGCGCCGAGACCATCTTTGCCGCCTTCATCATCGCCTCCGTCTATGCGGACGGCACCCTTGACGCGGCAGAATACATGCTGCTCCTGCCGCATCTTCGCGAAGCGTTCGGCGAGGGCTTCGGCTTCGACGAGGTCAAGGCGGTCATCGAAACTTCCAAGAAGGAGGGGAAGGCGGTCATCGACTTTGCAGACGCCCTCTGCGATTGGTTCGGGGTGCTTTCGGAGGAACTCAAAGACGAGCTCGTGCTCTTATCCCTTCTCCTCTGCGCCGTCGACGGCAAAGTTTCGAAGAAGGAACGAAAGTACATCAGGCGGCTCATCCGCGAATAAACAAAATAAGCCGTGCGTTTGCCGCGCGGCTTTTTTGTGTGGATCTCCCTCGGAACGTTGACAAATTCTGGCAGAAGGTGTAGAATGAGGGCATGAAACGGGTCATCGAAGTGGAAGGAATGTGCTGCGAACGCTGCGCCGAACGCGCGGAAAAGAAGCTGCGTTTATTAAGCGGCGTCTCAGGTGCCAAGGCAAACTTCAAAAAGGGCGTCATCTTTGTGGAAACGGAGCTCCCCGATGAGGCGCTCTCTGCCTGCGTCACCGAGGCGGGCTTTACCGTCA
>URMI01000183.1 GCA_900548845.1 uncultured Clostridia bacterium
CATTTGCCCCGCGCCCCGCGCGTTATCACAAAAACCGCACTTCAGAAAAACCGCTCCTCCTCGCCCGCACGGCAGACGCGGTAGCTCTTGAGCTTCATGCGCGAAAAGCCAACGGGCGCGACCTCCGCCAAAAGCCCATCACGAAGCTCCTTTTTGACGATGCCGCGCGGCAGAAAGGCATAGCCGAGCCCCGCCGCCAGAAAATCTTTGACCTTGTTGGAGTTATCCACCTCGAAGGGGAACACCTGCCCCGCGGGGAAGAGTTCGCGAAGATAAGAGCCGATCTCTTCGAGGGAAAAGTTGCACATCGCGCAGGGGAGCTTTCTCAGCTCTCCTTTCGTCACGCCGCGGGGGAAGGCGTTTTTATCCCGCCGCACCAGAAGGACGAGCTCGTCTTCAAAGAAGGGCGTTGAGGTGTATCCCGCCCGCTTCACCGCCTGATAGCCGTACACGGCGTCGAGCGAACCGCTCCACAGCTGCTCTAAAAGCTCCGCCGAATGCCCGAGCGTCACGCGGAAATGCCCGCCCGCGGCGATGCCCCCGAAGATGCGCTCTTTGAGCATCCCCTCATAGACGGCGTTGGTCGCCCCCAGCCGCTGCTGCCGCTCGCCGCCCCGCACGGCGCTTTTCAGCGCGTCTTCGAGCTCGACGATGCGCCGCGCGTACTCCGCGAACAGCTTGCCCTCCTCGGTGAGGGAAAAATTGCGCGTATCCCGCCGCAGGAGCCTGACGCCCGCCTCTCGCTCGAGCTCTAAAATGCGGTTGGTCACCGTGGACTGCGCGACGAAGAGCTGCTCCGCCGCGCGCGTGAAATTGCGGAAGCGCACCACCAGCAAATAAGTGCGTAAATTCTCGGTATCCATAAATGCGAATAATCGATTGCTCCGATTTAATAATTCGTTTTTTGTATGATTGACGAGAGTATAGCACATGTGCTATAATTTTGTCAAACACAAACAAGGAGATAATCGCTATGGGAATGACGATGACGCAGAAGATCCTCGCCGCGCACGCGGGACTTTCTTGCGTGGAAGCGGGTCAGCTCATCGAAGCAGAGCTCGACCTTGCACTTGCCAACGACATCACCGCCCCCGTCGCCATCAACGAGGTGGAAAAAGCAGGCGGATGCGTGAAGTGCCGCGACAAAGTGGCGCTCGTGATGGATCACTTTACCCCGAATAAGGACATCAAGGCGGCCTGCCAGGTGAAAAAGACGCGCGAATTCGCGAAAAAGGAGCAGGTGACGCACTTTTACGACGTGGGCAAAATGGGCATCGAACACGCCCTTCTGCCCGAACAGGGGCTCGTGGGCGCGGGCGACTGCGTGATCGGCGCAGACAGCCACACCTGCACCTACGGCGCGCTCGGCGCCTTCTCGATGGGCGTGGGCAGCACCGACCTTGCCGCCGCCATGATGACGAACAAGGCGTGGTTCAAAGTCCCCGCGGCTCTCTGCTTCGAGCTCAAAGGCAGCCTTCCCCCTTACGTCACGGGCAAAGACCTCATCCTCCACATCATCGGCACGATCGGTGTGGACGGCGCGCTCTACAAGAGCATGGAATTTACGGGCGAGGGCGTTGCCTCCCTCTCGATGGACGATCGCTTCACCGTCTGCAACATGGCGATAGAGGCGGGCGCGAAGAACGGCATCTTCCCCGTGGACGACAAGACGCTCGCCTACATGGAAGGGCGCTTCAGGCGCACCCCCAAGATCTTCGAGGCGGACGCGGACGCGGAATATGAAAAGACGTATACGATCGACCTTTCCGCACTGAAGCCCACCGTCGCCTTCCCCCATCTCCCCGAAAACACGCGCACGGAGTGGGAGGAGCTCCCCATCCAGCAGGCGGTCATCGGCTCCTGCACGAACGGGCGCATCTCCGATCTGCGCCAGGCAGCCGAAATTTTGCGCGACAGGAAGGTCGCGGACGGCGTGCGCTGCATCGTCATCCCCGCGACGCAGGAAATTTATCTTCAGGCTCTCGAAGAAGGGCTCGTCGCCGACATGGTGAGAGCAGGCGCCGTCGTTTCCACCCCTACCTGCGGACCCTGCCTCGGCGGGCACATGGGCATCCTCGCCGACGGCGAGCGCTGCGTCTCCACCACCAACCGCAACTTCGTCGGCCGCATGGGGCATATCACGAGCGAAATTTATCTCGCGTCGCCCTACGTCGCCGCGGCGAGCGCCGTTTTAGGCCGTCTCGCGACCCCTCAGGAGGTAAAATAACATGAAAGTGCAAGGCACCGTGCATAAATTCGGCAGCAACGTCGATACCGACGTCATCATCCCCGCGCGCTATCTCAACACCTCTTCCCCCGAAGAGCTCGCCCTCCACTGCATGGAGGACATCGACAAGGACTTCGTGAACAAGGTGAAAAAGGGCGACATCATCGTCGCCGAAGACAACTTCGGCTGCGGCTCTTCGCGCGAGCACGCGCCCATCGCCATCAAGGCGAGCGGCGTCTCCCTCGTCATCGCGAACACCTTCGCGCGCATCTTCTACCGCAACTCCATCAACATCGGGCTGCCCATCCTCGAATGCCCCGAAGCCGTCAAAGCGATCAGGGAAGGCGACACGGTCTCCTGCGATCTTGCCCTCGGCGTCATCCGCGACGAGACGACGGGCGAGCAGTTCAAAGCGCAGCCCTTCCCGCCCTTCATCCAGCGCATCATCGACGCGGGCGGGCTCATCAACTCGCTCAAATGAGGCCATGAAGCGCTCCCGCCTGTTCTTTACCGTCCTCATCGCCGTGCTCACCGTCCTTGTGCTCACCGCGCTCGCGCTGTGGTTCGTCGAAGAGGATATCCTCTATCTCTACCTCATGCTGGGGCTCTTCGGCGTGTACGCCCTCTGCCTTGCGGCGGTCTTCCTCTTCTACGGGAGGCAGAAGCGGACGCAGAAGACGGAAGAGCTCCTCCGCGCGGGGCTCGGAAAGGACGGCGTCGTGTATCTTGCCTATTTCGGCGGCGAACGGCACCTGAAAGCCCCCTCTCCCCGCAAAAAGGAGTATCTCGTCGAAGTCTATCTTCCCTCGGTGGACGGCGAACGCTTGAAGCGCCACCTCTGGTTCGGCCTTTCGAAGCAGGAAGAGCTCGCGCTCTCGGCGGCAAGGCGGTACGAAACAAAGCTCGCCTACCCCGCGCTCTCCCTCATCGAAGGGAGAACGGTCTATCTTCCCGCAGGATTCTTTGAGGCAGCCAAAGAACAGGCAGCTTTTTCGGCGCTCCTCAGCAAAAACACCATCGTTTTATACGGAGAAAATTGACATGAAAAAACACATTGCAGTGCTCGCGGGCGACGGCATCGGCCCCGAGATCACGGACGGCGCCGTTGCCGTCCTTCAGGCAGTTGCCAAAAAATACG
>URMI01000184.1 GCA_900548845.1 uncultured Clostridia bacterium
CTCTTTCCCTACACGACGCTCTTCCGATCTCCCTCCTCGCGGAGACGGGAGTCGATCTGCGCGAGCGCCATCTCGATGGGAATGCCCACGTTGTCGCGGATACGGGTAGGAGCCGCGCCCGTGCCGCCGCGGTAGCCGTCGATGGCAATGACGTCCGCCCCGCTCCGCGCGATGCCGCTGGCGATCGCCGCCGCGTTGTGCACCGCCGCGATCTTGACGATGACGGGCTTCTTATATTCCGTCGCCTCTTTGAGGGAGTCGACGAGCTGTTTTAAGTCCTCGATGGAGTAGATGTCGTGATGAGGCGCGGGAGAAATGGCGTCGATGCCCTTGGGGATCATGCGCGTCTCCGAGACGTCCTCGGTGATCTTCGCCCCCGGCAGATGCCCGCCGATGCCGGGCTTGGCACCCTGCCCCATCTTGATCTCGATGGCGGCCGCGGCCTCGAGGTATTCCTTGTGCACGCCGAACCTGCCCGAGGCGACCTGCACGATCGTGTTCTTGCCGTACTTATAGAAGTCCTTGTGGAGGCCCCCTTCCCCCGTATTGTAGTAGGTGCCGAGTTCCTCCGCCGCACGCGCGAGGCTCTCGTGCGCGTTGTAGGAGATGGAGCCGTAGCTCATCGCCGAAAACATGACGGGCACGGAGAGCTTGAGCTGGGGAGGCAGGGTGTCCTTTAAAAGGCCGTCCTCGCCGCGCACGATCTTCGCCTTTCGGGAGCCCAAGTAGAGCTTGGTCTCCATAGGCTCTCTCAGGGGGTCGATGGGCGGGTTGGTGACCTGCGAAGCGTTGATGAGGAGCTTATCCCAGAACACGGGGTAGGGCTTGGGGTTGCCCATCGAAGAGAGCAGCACACCGCCCGTGTTGGCCTGTCGGTACACCTCGTTGATGGTCTGCACGTCCCAGTTGGCGTTCTCCTTATAGGCATCGTCCGTCTTGACGATCTTTAAGGCGTGCGTGGGACACAGGCTGACGCAGCGGTGGCAGTTGACGCACTTGCTCTCGTCCGCCTTCATCATGCCCGTCTCGGGATCAAAGGAATGCACTTCGTTGGCACACTGCCTTTCACAGACGCGGCAGGCAATGCAGCGCGATTCGTTTCTTACGACTTCATAGTCGGGACGGATATACAGCTCCATTACGCGCGTCCTCCTTGAGAGTAGAGTTTGTAGATGACGGGCTCGCCGCCCGCGGGGGAATAGATGCTGTCAAGCGAGGGCTCGATGAGCCGCACCGCGCTCTCCTCGCTGGAGATGTAGGCCTTATCGCCCTTCTCCGCGCAGATCATGGAACGCAGCTTGAGACGGTCGCCAAGGCCCATGATGCCGCCCTCGAAGCCGAGAATGATGGAAAACGGCCCCGTGACGAGAAGGGACGGGAACATACGGCGAAGGAGCATTTCCTGACTTTTCTGAGGCTCCTCCTTGCGCTCGATGGTCGACCAGAAGGACGCCGCGATGACGTGCGCGACTTCCTCGAGCGTCAGTCCCTGCCGCCGTACGAGATAGTCGATGATATAGGTGATGACCTCGGTATCCGTCTGAAGCGTGCACTTGTAGCCGAACATCTCCACATAGCGGCGGTTGGCGTCGTAGGAGGAAATTTCGCCGTTGTGGACGATGGAGAAATCTAAAAGCCCGAAGGGGTGCGCGCCGCCCCACCAGCCCGGAGTGTTGGTGGGATAGCGGCCGTGGCACGTCCACGCATAGCCCTCGTACTCTTCGAGGCGGTAGAACCTGCCGATGTCCTCGGGGTACCCCACGCCCTTGAAGATGCCCATATTTTTTCCGCTCGAGAAGACGTACGCCCCATCGATCTGCGCATTCACGCGGATGACGCAGCGGGCGACGTACTCGCGCTCCGTGAGGTGGGAGTCGGCAAGCTTTCGGGGAAGCGGCGCCAGAAAGTAGCGGAAGATGACGGGCTCGTTCTGCACGGCGGAGAGTTTGCGCGTCTGGATCTCCGAAGCGTACACGATCTCGAAATGCTTTTTTAAGAACGCCTCCGTCTCTTCCTGCGCCTTCTGCGTATCGAAGAAGAGATGAAAGGCGTAAAAATCTTTGTAATGCGGGTAGATGCCGTAGCCCGCGAAGCCGCCGCCGAGACCGTTGGAGCGGTCGTGCATGACTTCTATGGCGCGGATCATCCCTTCGCCCGTCATCTTCTTGCCGCTTCGGTCGATGACGCCCACGACGGCGCACCCCGAAGGGTCGCGAAACTGTCCTTCTCTCATAATCCATTCCCTCGGAATGCCCGAGGCCTCCTGTTTTTGTGATTTTTCAAAAGGGATAGTCTCATTATATTCTTGTCGCTTTGGGCGGTCAAGCAATGAAGACCCGTTTGACGTTCGCCATTTATTAATCATTCTATAAGCTACACTTATAGAACTCCCCAAAAAGTCCGCGGAAAAGCCTTATTCGCATAAATGCAAGTGATAGCAAAAGAGAGCTCTCAAAGCCGGCGCAAGACAATTGACGACAAGAGAAGCGCCCCCGAACGAGGCGGAGGCACTTCCCTGGATTATGTAGAGTGGGTGAGCTAATTTAATCGCCCTGCAGAGCGTCGTAACCGCTCTCGCCGGTACGCACGCGGACCACGTCCTCGACGTCATAGACGAAGATCTTGCCGTCGCCGATATGTCCGGTGTAGAGCGCCTTGCGGGCGACCTCGACGACCTTCTCGACGGGGACCTTGCTGACGACGACTTCGACCTTGACCTTCGGGAGAAGATCCATGTCGACCTTGACGCCGCGGTAATACTCGCTCGCGCCCTTCTCGACGCCGCAGCCGAGCACCTGCGTCACCGTGATGCCCGTCACGCCGACGTCGCTGAGCGCCTTCTTGAGATCGTCGAACTTGGACTGCTTTGCAACGATGACGACCTTCGTGAGCTTCTCATCCTTGCTGCTTGCGTGGACGACGGGGATGACTTCGGGAGCCGCGGGAGCTTCTGCGGACGCTGCCGTCTCTTCGGATGCCCCTTCTGCAACGGGCATTTCGGGATCGAGCATCTCGGCGGCAAGCGGCACGGGTGCGAAGTTTGCATACGCGCTCACGAGACCGTGCTCGTGCTTGTCGAGACCCTCGATCTCTTCGACCTTGGAGGCGCGGATCCCGCAGGTGTGCTTCAGGATCTGGAAGAGGATGATCATGCAGACGATGGTCCATGCGGCGATGCAGACGACGCCGAGGAGCTGAACGCCCAGCATATTCAACCCGCCGCCGTAGAAGAGGCCCTTCTGAGCGCTGTCGCCCACGGGGTTGATACCCGTCGAGAAGAGGCCGACGGCGATGGTACCCCAAAGGCCGTTGCAGCCGTGCACCGCGATGGCGCCCA
>URMI01000185.1 GCA_900548845.1 uncultured Clostridia bacterium
ACGAGGGCGTTGAACACCTTGCCGATGACGGAGAGCTCTTCTTCGGTGAGGATGCCCGCAAGC
Source organism: uncultured Clostridia bacterium (assembly GCA_900548845.1). Lineage (GTDB taxonomy): Bacteria > Bacillota > Clostridia > Christensenellales > Borkfalkiaceae > Gallimonas. The sequence goes on from URMI01000185.1 coordinate 64, forward strand.
ACCGTAGACATGATAAAGACATAGACGCAGGAAAGCGCGATGAGCACGATCGCCGCAATGGTGAAGCCCTTGTTGAACTTCTCCTCTCTTACGGCATCGACGGGGACCGCGCTCTCCTCATAAAACATTTCGCGGATCACTTAGAATGCCACCTTGCCTTCGTAGATCTTCTGGACGCCTCCCGTCAAGATGACGCGGCCGTCCGAACGGTAGCGGACGATGAGATCGCCGCCGCGGAGCTTGACCGTGATGTCGGTATCCTTCTTGCAGAAGCCTTTGAGAACGCAGGCGACTGCCGCAGCCGCAGCGCCCGTGCCGCAGCCCCACGTTTCGCCGTTGCCGCGCTCCCAGACGCGCATCTTGATGGTGTATTCGTTGACGACGCGGATGAATTCGACGTTGGTCTTGTTCGGGAAGTATTTGCTGTTCTCGATCTTGGGGCCGAGCTTTTCGACGGGCACGTCGTCGACCTTCTTGGAGAAGATAACGCAGTGAGGATTCCCGAGGTTGACGAGGGTGACGGGATACACTTCGCCGTCGATCTCCATGGGCTCGTCGACGATCTGCTCCCCTTCCCAGACGGAAGGGATCTTCTTGCCGTTGAGTTCGGCAACGCCCAGATCGACGCTCGCGGAGGAGACGACGCCGCCGAAGGAGAAGACGGTGACGTCCTTGACGCCGCTGCCCGTTTCGATCTTCATCGTATCGCCCTTGACCATGCCCGTTTCGTGCAGGTACTTGGCGACGCAGCGGATGGCGTTGCCCGCCATCATGCCCTCCGAGCCGTCCTGGTTGAAGATGCGCATCTTCGCATCGGCGACTTCCGACTTTTCGATGAGCACGATGCCGTCGCCGCCGATGCCGTAGTGACGGCTGACAAAGTTGATGGCGAGCGATTCGGGGCAGGTGATCTGACCGTCCGTGTTGTCGAAATAGATATAGTCGTTGCCGCACGACTGCATCTTGACGAAGTGGAGCTGCATCTTCTCCTTGCGGAGGCGGTTGATATCGACGAGCTCGGTGTTGTACTCGGTGAACTTGCTGGCGATGATGTCGCAGAGGGCGTTCGCCGTATCGAGAGAGGTGAGGACGGTGATGCCGAGGAGGATGGCGTGGTGATGGAGCTCGATATAATCGGCGATGGAGTCGACGTCCGTCTTGCCCGTGTAGATGACATAGTCGATCTTGCCCTCGTCCATGAGCTTCGAGACCTGCTTGGTCGCCTTCAGCCGGTCGACGACGGTGACGTCGATGCCGAGATCGGAGATGACCTTCGCGGTGCCCGCCGTTGCATACAGCGTGCAGCCGAGGTCGGCGAACTTCTTGGCGATGGAGACGATCTCGAACTTATCCTGATCGTTGACGGTGAAGTAGACGCCAACGGGCTTGTCGTGCGTGGGATGGCACATCTTGAAGCCCGCGGAGACGAGCCCCTTGAAGAGCGCCTCTTCGAACGTCTTGCCGATGCCGAGCACTTCGCCCGTCGACTTCATTTCGGGGCCGAGCTGAGAGTTGACGTCGTTGAGCTTTTCGAAGCTGAAGACGGGCACCTTGACGGCGACGTAGGGCGAATTGGGATAGAGCCCCGTGCCGTAGCCGAGGTCGCGCAGGCGGGAGCCCACCATGATCTTGGTGGCGAGCTCCACCATGGGAACGCCCGTCACCTTGGAGATATACGGGATGGTGCGCGACGCGCGGGGATTGACCTCGATGACGTAGAGCTTGTTCTCGTAGATGAGGTACTGGATGTTGATGAGCCCCTTGGTCTTTAAGGAGATCGCAAGCTCCGTCGAGATGTCCACCACCGTTTTGAGCATGGCATCGCTCAGATGATAGGGAGGATAGACCGCGATGGAGTCGCCCGAATGCACGCCCGCGCGCTCGATGTGCTGCATGATGCCCGGGATGAGCACGTCGACGCCGTCCGAAATGGCGTCCACTTCAAGCTCGGTGCCCATGAGGTACTTATCGCAGAGCACGGGGTTTTCGATGTGCTGGGCGAGGATGACGTCCATGTAGCGGGAGATGTCGTTCTCCGTGAAGGCAATCGTCATGTTCTGCCCGCCGATGACATAGGAGGGACGCAGGAGCACGGGATAGCCGAGCGTCTCCGCCGCCTTGATGGCCTCCTCCTTGGTCATGACGGTGAGGCCCTTCGGGCGGGCGATGTCGAACTGCTCCAAAAGCTCGTCGAAGCGCTCGCGATCCTCTGCCCTGTCGACGCTGTCGGCGCTCGTGCCGAGGATGGGCACGCCCGTCTTATCGAGATAACCGCACAGCTTGATGGCGGTCTGCCCGCCGAACGTGATGACGACGCCGTAGGGCTTCTCCACATCGATGACGTTCTGCACGTCTTCGGGGGTCAGCGGCTCGAAGTAAAGCCTGTCTGCCGTGTCGAAGTCGGTGGAGACCGTCTCGGGGTTGTTGTTGATGATGACGACTTCGTAGCCGAGCTCTTTGAGCGTCCACACGCAGTGGACGGAGGAGTAGTCGAACTCGATGCCCTGCCCGATGCGGATGGGGCCCGAGCCGATGACGATGATGCGCTTTTTCTCGCTCTTGTCGACAAAGGGCTTGGCTTCGTCGTGATCGAGTTCGTCGTAGGTCGAATAGAAGTAAGGCGTCTGCGCCGCGAACTCTGCCGCGCAGGTATCGACCATCTTGAAGCACGCGCGCCTGTGCATGGGGAGCGCCTGCCCGCTGTAATGTTCAAGCACCTTATCGGGATAGCCGAGCCTCTTGCCTTCGAGGTATTCCGCCCCTGTGAGCTGCTTGCCCGTGACGGAGCGTTCGAATTTGACGAGGTTAAGAAGCTTATTTAAGAACCAGCGGTCGATCTTGGTGATGTCGAAAACTTCGTCGGGGGTGATGCCCGCCTTCAGGGCGGCGTAGACTGCGAAGAGGCGCTCGTCCGTCGTCTTGTGGAGCTCGGAAAGGAGTTCCTCGCGGCTCATTCCCGTGAACTTGGGGTGGTTGAGGTCGGAGAGGGAAATTTCTGCGCCGCGCACCGCCTTCATGATCGCCTGTTCGAAGGAAGTGCCGATCGCCATGACTTCGCCCGTCGCCTTCATGCGGGAGCCGAGCTCGCGCTTTGCATAGAGAAATTTATCGAAGGGCCACTTGGGGAGCTTGACGACGACGTAATCGATGGCGGGTTCGAAGCAGGCGTACGTCTTGCCCGTGACGTCGTTTCTGATCTCGTCGAGGGTGTAGCCGAGGGCGATCTTG
>URMI01000186.1 GCA_900548845.1 uncultured Clostridia bacterium
ACTGGAGTTCAGACGTGTGCTCTTCCGATCTCAGACGAAGATGATACTGTCGCCGCGGGCGAGGATCGCGGAAAGGTATCTTAAGAGATACATTGAAAACGGCGAGAAGAAATTGCCGTTGATGAGCAGGCTGCCCGTACCCCCCACGAGCTTATCGGCAGCATTGAGATAGAGCTGATGCTCGGGCTTGTCATGCCTGATCGCCTCTTTGATGTACGCCGTGACGGGATCGTGGGAGGTCGAAGCGAGCTCCTCCCCCTTTTTCACGGGTTTGAGATCGCGCACATAATAGTCCTTGAATACACCCCGGACGCCTGTATCCACCGTCTTGAGGTCGGTGCGGTACTTTTTCAGCTTCGCGGGACTGCGGCCGAGAAGTTCGAGGCATTCCTCTTCCAACCTCTGCACGCCAGCGAGGAAAAAATACATCTCCCAGAGTGCGAGCAGCACGATGACGGGATAATTGACGCCCGCGCCGAAGATCATGGAGATGAAGTCGTACGGGGGCCAGTTGACGTCGGCTACGCCGAAGATCAGCCATACGGCAAAGAGAAGGAGGTAGACCGCCGAAAGGATGGCCGCGAAGTACTTGAGCACCTTCGCGACAAAGAACCAGGCGTCGCCGTAAAAGAAGCGGACGGCCTTCCGCTCCGCCATCTGCCGCCGTGTAAACTGCCCGTCCGCCTTTTTGGGTTCGGTGAGGCTCGCCTTGCCGATGCCGATACGGACAAACCTGCCGATCAGCCAATACCCGAGCCCGACCGCAACGTTTACGAGCACCGCGGTAAAGACGCGCACGAAATACTCCGTTCTGCTGCCGATGGCGAGCGCGGAGACGATGCTTTGGACCAAAGGAAGCGAGCCCAGCAGGGACAGAAGGTCGGTGAGCAGGCACAGGACGATGGTTATGACGATGAGATAGCCCGCGGTATACACGATCACACGGAACCGCTTATAGCATATCTTCTTTGCTCTGTCGCGCCGGTATGCGACATATTCCAGAAGGAAGGGTACGGCAAGCGCAACGAGCGCGATGAGGACGAACAATGATTTGATAAACGTTTGCATATTCTTCCTCCGCTATTTCCTGAGCGAGTTCAACGTCTTGGCCGTAAAGACACTGTAAAATGCAATGTTCTTTTCGCCGGTGCAGAAGGGCTTCTTGTAGTCGATCTCCCCGTTTCCGTCCGGCTTGCTTTCTCCGCCTCTCCCCGCATCGAGATCGGCGATGATGTTGCCGATGGCCATTTCTCTCTCGGAAAGCTTCTTTCTGTGATGCTCCAGCTTGGCTTTGGCAACGATGCAGCAATCGTAATAGTAATCAACGTCCAGCTTGTAGTCGTACACCCACCGAAGGGCGGGAATGACGGAGAACAGGAAGAAATTGTACTCTTCCACCGCGTTCTTGTTTCCCGCCATGGCGCTCTTCGACCTGCTCTCAAACTGCGCCCACGCCTTGCCGTACTGCTTTTTTTCGGAGGCGGCAACGACGGCCAGGATGAGGGCGGTCAGCACCAGCGGGACGAGGACGGACACGGCCGCCACCATCATCGTCGCCACATTGCGCACGATATCGCCCGCCTGAATGACCAGGAAGGGGATATATATCACGACCATGGCTACAAGAAGTATGACGGAGACGGCCTTGAGCTTTTTCAAGCTCTGCGCGATCCTCTTGATCTTTGCGATAAACCAGTCGTACTGATCGTCGATCTCGGTGAGCGTCACCGTCCTGCGCGCACAGAAGCTCATGTATTCCCGAAGCGCGGAACGATAGGCGGTCTCGGAGGAATCTTTTACGGTCTCGATCGTCGCTTGCTCGCGCTGCTTCTTGTCGGCGCGATAGTTGTAGCCGCCCGTGGTCAGCATCGCGGGATTATTTTCGCTCGACCTGCCCGCATAGTGCGAGAGCACCGTGTCCGCCGTGCGCTTTAATTTATCCAAAAAGTCATGATGCTCCTGTTTGAGGCGATTTGCATCCTTTATGAGCTTTTCGAGATCGTCGGAACCGCCTTGCTTCTGTGCCCCGGCGGAGCCGCCTTGCTTCTGCGCCCCCTCATCTTCTTTGCAAAGATCGCTGAAATTGTCCTCCGTCTCAAGGAGCGGCTTTTTCACGCCCCTCACGCCGGCATCCGTCCTTTCCCCGTTCTCTTTCAGCCCGAACTTCTCGTGATCGAACTTGTACAGCGTCCGAGCCAGACCGAGGTCGGTGTATTGCGTTTTGAGCTTCTTTATCTCCCTTTCTTTTTGGGAAAAGAGCGTCTGTTTCTTGCGAAGGAGATCGACGATCTCCTTGGCGTTGTAGGTGATGAAGGGTTTGGGCTTGCCATTCGCATCGTCGGCACTTTCCTCGTAAATGGAATTTGACTCAACGCACTTGAGAAGATGGATGGCGATATTGAGCAGGCTCATTGCACGGATGCACTTGTCGGAGCGCGCGGCGAAATAGTCGTAGGGAGCGGACACCATATAGAGCGACGCCCTCCTCGCATTCTCTCTTGCGGTATCGCGAAACAAATTTACGACTCTTTGGCTTGCCGCCTGCACCCCGCTCTGCACGGCCGTTTGGCACCATTCCAGAAGGATGTCCTTGAGGAACTCGTCGTTGAGCCCCGCCGGAAGCGCTTGCTTGCGCAATTCGAGCAGCTCTCTATACAGCGCCTCCGCTTTGGTGCCGATCTCGTCCGCAGGCTCTGCGGCTTTACCGCCACTCTCCGAGCCCGCAGGCTCTGCGGCAGCATCCTCCCGGATCCCGAGCAGCTTCAGGAGATCGCTGTTGATCCCTTCCGGAGCAGGGGCGTCTTTGACGACACCTCCGTGTTCGTGCTTCTTGTCCACGCCGAACATGATGAGCACGCTCTTCGGCTCCCTGCCCTCTTCGATGAGGTCGTGCGTCATCGACTGAAGGAAGAGGTATCTGTAAATCCGCTGCAGCGCCTCGCAGTACTCTTCGCGCTCGCGCTGATTCATCGGATCCCTCGGAATGGCGGTGTAGCCTGCGTTCTCCGTCAGGTCGACGTACAGAATGACGTTGAAGGCATTGTTGAGCTCGACGTAGCCGTCGATCATGTTGCCCATCGTCTTAACGCACGCCCTGTAGCCCTTCTCTTCATCCCACCAGTCGCCGAGAGGGCACTGCATGGTGACGAGTGTCTTGTTCTCGAGATGGATATCGAAGAGCACATCGTATGGTTTGAATTCTGTTTTGGAGGTATTGATAAAAAATGTATGCATACTCTCTCCGATTTGAGCGAAAAGCGGCTGAGAGGGG
>URMI01000187.1 GCA_900548845.1 uncultured Clostridia bacterium
GTGCTCTCCGCCGTGCTCACCGCCGCCTGCATCCTCCTCATCCTCGTCTTTGCGGCGGATCTCTATTTCACGCAGAACTTCCTTCTCGTCATCGTGGACGGCTCCTCGATGGAAAACACGCTCTATGACGGCGACGCGCTCTATGTCGACGTCCACACGTCTCCCGAACGCGGCGATATCATCGTCCTGAACGTGACGGACTATCCCGGACTTTTTCCGCACGAAGCGGGGCAGGAGCGCTTCATCATCAAGCGGGTCGTCGCCCTCGAAGGGGACGAAGTCTATGCGAGCGGCGGCACCGTCTGGCTGAAACAGGCGGATAAAGAGGAGTTTTCCGCCCTCGAGGAACCTTACGCAAAGGGCGTGACGGAGGGCTTTTCGCTCGTGAAGGTGGAAGAAGGGGAAGTCTTTTTCCTCGGCGACAACCGCGCGGTGAGCAAAGATTCCCGCTATGTCGGCTGTCTTCCGCTCGAAGCAGTCGTGGGCGTCGTCACCGATTTTACGCTCACGCACAAAGAACTCATTGCGGGCTGGGTGCGTTTCTGGCACCCCGGGCTCGCTTGACCTGTATACGAAGAATACGGAGGGAAACACTATGAACATTCAGATCACGGCAGACAGCATCTGCGACCTCGGCGAAAGCGTTGCAAAGCGCAATATCGGTATCGCACCGCTGTGCGTCATCCTGGGCGATACGACCTATCACGACGGCGTCGATATCACCCCGCAGGATATTTTCGCCTATGTCGAAAAGACGGGGGAACTCCCCAAGACCTCGACGCCCAGCATCGCGGACTATGAAGATTTCTTCAGGAGTTATGTCGATGAGGGCAAGACGGTCATCCACTACAACATCTCCGTCAAAGCCTCGTCCGCGCACCGCTATGCCGTGGAAGCCGCAAAAGCCTTCCCCGGGAAGGTTTTCGTCGTCGATTCGATGGGGCTTTCCACGGGGCAGGGGCTCGTCGTCATGAAGGCGTGCGATCTGCGCGACGAAGGGAAGAGCGCGGAAGAGATCGTCGAAGAAACCAAGCGCATCGCGCCCATGGTCAACACCTCCTTTGTGCCCGACAGGCTCGACTATCTCTACAAGGGCGGCCGCTGCTCGCGCATGACGATGTACGGCGCCAACCTTCTCAAGATCCATCCCATGATCGAGATGAAGGAAGGCCAGCTCGTCGCCGACAAAAAGCTTCGGGGCAGCATGGAAAAGTGCATCGCAAGCTATATCGACGACCTTGCAAAAATGTACCCCGAGTACGACAAGACGCGCTGCTTCATTACGCACAGCTATGCGGATGAGAGCGTCATCGAAGTCGCCCGCAAGAAGGTGAAGGAACTTTTCACCTTCGACGAAGTATTGGAAACCGTCGCAGGCTCCGTCATCACGGGCCATTGCGGCAGAAACACCCTCGGCGTTTTGTTCATCACAAAGTAATCGGAAACTATGGTCAAGATCTATTCCGACCGCGATCTTCTCGATGCGGTCAAGCAAAAACACAGACTTCTTCTCATCTTTTGGCTCGTCACGGCGTTCGTCGCGGCAGGCTTTCTCGCCTGCGTCATCTGCTATCTCCGCCTTCCCTATCACGATGAGCGGGGCAACATCATCGTCGCCGTCACGAGCGTCCTTCTCGCGCTCTATCTCATCTTCTGCTTTCCCTTTTGCGACATCTGCTTAAAGCGTGTGCGCGCCTACTGCAGGATGCTCGGCTTTATCTCGGAAGGCCTCAAAGAGAGCGCCGTCCTTCCCTTCGAAGACATCGACGACTGGACGACGCGCGACAACGTCGATGTCAACGTCGCCGTCTTCGGCGTCAAAAACATCAAGCGCGACGAAGTGATGCACCGCCACATCTATGTGGACGGCGAAAAGGAGTTCCCGCCCTTTGTAGTGGGGGATAAAGTGCGGATCGTCACGCAGGGGAACCTCCTCATCGAATATGAGATCCTCCGCCCCGTTCGCTCGGCTCCCAACCCCGAGCAGGCGGATCAAAATACCACACAACAAGATACCACACAAGAAATTTTCAATAAGGAGTAACTATATGCGTGCAGTTGTCACGGTCACGGGGACGGACCGCCGCGGCATCATCGCCAAGGTGAGCGGCTTCCTCTATGAACACAACATCAACATCGAAGACATTTCTCAGACCATCCTGGGCGAACAGTTCGCCATGATCATGATGGTCGACACCTCGGAGTCGAAGGAAAACTTCGTCACGCTTTCCTCTCAGCTCGAAGCGCTGGGCAAAGAGATCGGCATGAGCGTCCGCATCCAGCACGAAGACATCTTCAACGCCATGCACAACATCTGAGGAGAGCCCATGTTCAGCAAATTCGACGTCATTGAAACCATCGACATGGTCGAAAAGGAGCACCTCGACATCCGCACGGTGACGATGGGCATCTCCCTGCTCTCCTGCATCCGCGGGAGCGCCGAAGAGACGGCGCAGGCCGTTTACGACCGCGTCATGAAGAAGGCGGAACACCTCGTTCCGACCGCCGAAGAGCTCTCCCTCGAATACGGCATCCCGATCGTCAACAAGCGCGTCTCGGTGACGCCCGTCTCCCTCATCACGGCGGCGTTCCCCGAACAAAGCGCCCTTGTCGGCAAAGCGCTCGATCGTGCCGCCAAAGAGCTCGGCATCGACTTTTTGGGCGGATATTCCGCGCTCGTGCAGAAGGGCACGGCGGACTATGAAGAAGTCTTCTTGAAGAGCATCCCCGAAGTGCTTGCAACGACGGAGCGGCTCTGCTCTTCCGTCAACGTCGGCTCGTCGCGCTCGGGCATCAACATGGACGCCGTCCGCACGATGGGGCAGATCTTCCTCGATACCGCTTTCCTCACCAAGGACAACGATTCTTTGGGCTGCGCGAAGCTCGTCGTCTTCTGCAACGCGGTGGAGGACAACCCCTTCATGGCGGGCGCCTTTCACGGCACGGGAGAGGCGGATACCGTCATCAACGTGGGCATTTCCGGCCCCGGCGTCGTCCAACATGCGTTGAAGTTCGTGCCCGATGCCGACCTCACGGACGCCGCAGAGACCATCAAACGCACCGCGTTCAAGATCACGCGCGCAGGCCAGCTCATTGCAAGGGAAGCGTCGAAACGCCTCGGGGCGCGGTTCGGCATCGTCGATCTTTCGCTCGCACCCACCCCTGCAAGGGGAGATTCCGTCGCGCACATCTTGGAAGAGCTCGGGCTCGAAGTCGTCGGCGGCCACGGCACGACGGCGGCGCTCGCCATGCTCAATGATGCC
>URMI01000188.1 GCA_900548845.1 uncultured Clostridia bacterium
GAGCTCGCGCGCTTCCTGCGGGTGCTCCTCGATGTAAGTGCCGAAACGATCGGAAACGCACTTGCTCACGAAGGTGCGCACGAAGCTGTTGTTGAGCTTATCTTTGGTCTGCGATTCGAACTGCGCATTCTCGAGCTTGACGGAGACGACGGCGGTGATGCCCTCGCGCACGTCCTCGCCCGTGAGGCGGTCGTTCTCCTTTAAGATATTCAGCTTGTGCCCCGCGTCGTTGATGACCTTGGTGAGGGCGAGCTTGAGCCCTTCGACGTGCGTGCCGCCGTCGATGGTGTTGACGTTGTTGGCGTAGGAATAGATGACTTCGTTGTAGCTCTCGTTGTACTGAAGGGCGATCTCGCACACCGTGGTGCCGTCGCGCTCCTCAAAGTAGAGCGGCTCGGAAAAGAGCGTCTCCGCACCGCTGTTGAGCTCTTCGACGAGCTCGCGGATGCCGCCCTCGTAGCAGAAGGTATCCGTGCGGGGCTTTTCGCCGCGCAGGTCGGTCAGCGTGATGGTGAGCCCGCGGTTCAGGAAGGCGAGCTCTTTGAGCCGCACGCGCAGATGCTCGTACTTGAAGACCGTCGTCTCGAAAATTTCGGCGTCGGGCAGGAAGGTGACCTTGGTGCCCGTCTTTTCCGTCTTGCCGACGACGGCGAGCGCGCGCTGCGGCACGCCGCGGTTGTAGACCTGGCGGTAGACGTTGCCGTTCTGATAGACTTCCGCCTCCAGCCATTCGGAGAGGGCGTTGACCGCCTTGACGCCGACGCCGTGCAGGCCGCTCGAAACTTTATAGCCCGAGTCTCCGCCGAACTTGCCGCCCGCGTTGACTTTCGTGAAGACGACTTCCACCGTCGAAACGCCCTCTTTGGGGTGGATCTCGGTGGGGATGCCGCGGCCGTTGTCTTCGACGGTGCACGAACCGTCCACATTGATGGTGACTTCAATGTGCGTGCAGTAGCCCGCGAGCGCTTCGTCGATGGAGTTATCGACGACCTCGCTCACGAGATGATGCAGCCCCCTCTCGTCCGTGGAGCTGATATACATACCGGGGCGCTTGCGGATGTGCTCCAGGCCGTCGAGCACCTGGATCTGTTCCGCGCCGTATGCGCCCTCTACCTTTTCGGGCATAGAAACCTCCGTCGGGCCGATCGCCCGTTTTCGCGCGCGTGCGTGCGCGCGCATACAAATATACTTCTCCCTGATTATACCACACCGCACGAAAAAAGTACAGTATTTGCGCCGCGCTTTCCGGCAAAACTTTTTGAAGACACGAAAAAAGGCGCGTAAGAAGCCTTACACGCCCTTTTCTTGTTGTGTACGAGGTGGGATACGCCGCACCCTTCCCGCCCCTCCTGCGCCCCCGAGCAGCATAAGCGCCCGGCAAAGCAAATTCAGGCTCTCCCCTTCTCCATGTTCGGCGGCGCGAGATACCCCGCTTCGGAAAGCAGCCGCGGCGTCTCCTTCCCTGCGCACGCGTACCACTCCTTCATCCGGGAAAGATATTCTGCAAGCCCTTCCTTTTCCGCCCACTGCATCCGGTAACGGATATTCTGCAGTTCCCGCGCCGTCACGTCCACTCCGCACGGCACGAGATACGCCGCCTTCCCGCCCGCGCCGAACGCGCTTTCAAGCTCCACAACGAAAAACGCCATGTTCTTGGCGTAGTAGGGGTTCGTGCCGTTTGCAATGTTGCGGACGGCGAGCGCCGGTATGTCCTTTGCAGACTGACGGGGCAGAACGGCGGTGACCCTCTCCCGCATCGCCATCCTGCGGCGGACGGCAAGCAAGGAAAGCAGCTCTCCCTCTTCCCCGATAAAGTAAGCGCCCGTCGTGGGGTCGAGCGCCAGCCACCCGCCCCGTTTGCGGTCGTAAATTTCCGTCACGACGTGATTGTCCATGTCATAAGGCGAGGCGGGATACATCCACACCCGCCGCGCGGGGATGCCGACGGCAAGGCAGCATTCCGCCAAGATCTTCGCCTTGTTGACGCAGTTGATGCCCACATCCTTTCGTTCGAAGCAGTAGTCGAGCAGCGCGAGCGCATTGCAGGGGACGTGGTTGTCGTACACGCTCTCGTGTCTGAGACGCGGCGCGAGATAGCGGCAGAGGCGCAGGGCACGCACAAACGCCCCTCCCCTGCCCGCAGCGCGCTCTATGGGGTAACGCGTTCTGAGCTCTTCAAACTCGGGGCAGTCCGGGCGGCAGACGGTCGCCGTATCCTCCCCCTTCTGCCAGACCTGCAAGCCGAATAAAATGCCGCAGTACACATCGTAAAATTGTTCCTGAACGTCAAAAAATTCCTGTTTGTTCATCTCTGCCTCCCGCCTTCATTCTATCACACCGCGCCGCAAAAAGCCATCAAGCAGCAGTTGAAAGAGCCCCAACCATTGGAGGCGTCAGCCGAACAGTTCTTCGGCAATGAGGCGGAGCGTTTCGATGCTGTCCGCGGCAAACAGGCGGCGCTTGTACTCGGCGGCGCCGCGCACGCCCTTGCACCAGAACGCCGCCATCTTGCGAAGAAAGAGAAGAGCGAACCGCTCGCCGTTCAACTTTCTCTCCTCGTCGAGGAGCGGGAAGAAGAGCTCCCTCATTGAAGGGGCGGGCGTTCCTAAAATATCCGAAAAGGTCTGCGGGCGGTAGAGCGCGGCGCGCGCCACCATGACGCCGTCCGCGCCCGTTCTTTGCAGCATCTTTTCGGCGTCCTTTTTATTCCACACGCCGCCGTTGGCGATGACGGGAATTTTGACCGCGTTCTTTGCTTCGGCGATGGCAGAATAGTCGGGCTCGCCCGCGTAAATGCGCTCGCGCACCCGCCCGTGGACGGTAACAAGGCACGCCCCCGCGCCCTCGCACAACTTTGCGAACTCGGCGGCGACGTTATCCCCCTCCTTCACGCCGATGCGGAACTTGACGGAGATGTGCTTGCCGCTCTTTGCGCACGCCGAGATGACCTTTTCGGCAAGCGGCATATTTTCGAGGAGGGCGCTTCCCTCGCCGTTTCTGACGATCTTGGGCATGGGGCAGCCCATGTTGAGGTCGATCAAATCGTAGGGCGCAAGCAGCTCGCTCTCGCAGGCGGTGCGCAAAATATCGGGATCGGAGCCGAACAGCTGCGCCGCCTTGGGGCTCTCCTCCCCGCAGCGCAGCAGCTTCTTGGTCTCCATATTATCGTATAAGAGCCCCTTCGAGCTCACCATCTCGGTAAAGGTGAGCCCCGCCCCGAGTCTGATGCACATGCGGCGGTAAGCA
>URMI01000189.1 GCA_900548845.1 uncultured Clostridia bacterium
CGATCTGCGGCGCTTACTATCGTTCAGCCGCGTTCGGGCGCGGCGTTTTATTTTCACGCGGTATGCACGGCTTCGGCGGGCTTTTGCTTCTTGCCATCGAGGAAGGCGGAAACGCCCTTCTTCCTCATCTTATACACAAAGAAGTAGAGCGGCACGCCGAGGGCATACACCCACAGCACCTGCGTCGCCGCAAGCGAGCCGACAGAGAACCAATAACTTGCCGCCGCCGTCTCCGCGACCATCGTGTTGCACAAAAAGACGATGATGAGCGGGATAATAAAGGCGTTGAAGAGGACGGGGAAGACGCCCCCGACCGCCACCCGCGCTACATGACCACGGATGAGCTTCCCGATGCCCCACGTCGCAAGGGCGGCCAAAAGCGTTGCGAGCGAGCCGATGAACACGTCGTAGACGAGGAAGGGCGAGCCCAAGTTTGCCAGCATGCAGCCGATATAGAGGGCGGGGACTGCCTCGGGGAAGAAGAGCGGAAGGATGGTGAGCGCCTCTGCGGGCCTGATCTCCAGATATCCCTCATAGGCGATCGCCCCGAAGGCATAAGTAAACGCAACATACAGCGCGGCGATGATGCCGGCGCGGCAGATGCGTTTGGTGGTAAAAAATTGCTTCATGAAGTTGTACCTCGGTTTTTTTATTCAGAAGTGTTACCCGAAAACCTTCTCCCGTCAAGCGATTTTACCGCGCATTTATTCCCTTGCGGGAGCATAAGCTCCGCAAAAAACCGAAACATCCTTATTCTTCGGCAGCTGAAAGGATATTCTTCACCACAAGATCGATGTATTCACAGACGCCGTAAAAATTTTCGTCGATCTGACGGTTGGTAAAGCGGATGACTTGCAGATCGTACTCCGCCAACCGCTCTGTACGGAACGCGTCGTACTTCTCTCCTTCTTCTGAAAAATGTTGGGAACCGTCCACCTCGATCACGAGTCTTGCACGATGACAATAAAAATCGGCGATAAATCCGCCGATCGGCCGCTGCCGCTGAAACGTGACCCGATAGCCGCGCAAAAAACGATACCACAGGCAGTTTTCCTGCGGCGTAGCGTTCTTTCGCAGAAAGCGGGCAAATGTTACGTTCTTTCCGTTGTACCGCAGCGGCATCGCAGCCCTCCTTTTACTCCCTCCGTCTCGCTGCCTCGGGGGTCCTTCGGACAGCGAGCCACCTTCTCGCGCGGTAGAAACCGCGCTCGGTCATGAAACGGCACGCTCCATGTGCCGTTTCTAAGTTCGCAGGCGGTCAAAGCCACACCGTGGCTTTGCCAAGAAAACGCCTGCTCACCCCTCAAGGAGGTCAAAATATGGAAATTCCTTATTATAAGCGCCTCCTCGGGGGAGCTGTCGCGACATCCGGAGCTTGCTTCGGTGTCGTGACTGAGGGAGTCCTCCCCCCAGGCCCCGTCAAAAGCGGCGCAGCTCCAAAACGCCGCCTCACCAGTCCTGCTTTTTCAAAGACTTATCTTTGACGTCGTCATAATATTCAAAATAGCGCGCCTTCCACTCGGCGGGGGAGAGCGGCGCCTCCGCCCCTTCCGCCTCGCGCAGATACGCTTCAAGCTCCTCAGGCGTGAAGTCGGACATCGAGATCTCCCCTTCGTACTGCGAAAATAACTTCATGAGATCGAGTTTCGAGATCATATCCCCTCCCTGAAAAAAAGATCGATGCGCCCAAAGAAGGCAGGGTCGGGCTCGGAGAGCGCGATGCGTTCCTCTCTTCCGATGTCCGAATAAAACTGCTCCTCCTGCGCCTTTGTGAGCTGAAAGCCGAACCTGCCCACCATCTTCTGATAGCGCTCCTCGAACGCTTCGTCCCTTTCGCAGGCGGCGGGCGAGAACCAGGCGTTGAGATGGTGCCTGCCCTTCACGATCTCGAACTTCACGCGGCTGCCCTCGCTCTCGAACTCGGCGCGGCGGGCATAGACGGAAGCCCCGTTGAGGCTGATCGCCCGATCGTGTTCGGCATGCAGGATCAAAAAGCGCGTCTTTTTCGCTTTTCGGATGCCCTTTTCCGCCGTGTCGTGCACGGCGCGGCCGAAGCGCATCCCCTGCATGAAGAGGAGAGCGGGGTACATGAACCGCCCGAAATGCACGGTAAGCGTTGAACCGCTCTCAAAGAGCATCTTGGAAGGGTCGGAAAAGCCCGAGAGCGAGCACACCGCCTTCACGCGCGGATGCTCCCCCTTGCAGAAGACGGCGCAGACGGCGTACCCGCCCCAGCTGTGGCCGTAAAGGTAAAAGTCGAGCCCTTCGAAACAGGACTGCCGTTCCGCCCACGAGAGGATGTGCTGCAGATCGATCGCCGACTGCGGCAGCCCGCGCTGGCTCCTGCCCGACGAAGCGCCGCTGCCCGTGGCGTCGTAGAGGAGCACGCGGTACCCCTCGTTCAGAAAGCCGCGCGCCTCGGAAAAGTAGCCCTCCGCACGGTCGCGGATGCCGTGGGAGAGGATGACGAGCCCCTTCCCGTTCTCCTCGCCGAGGTGATAGACGGCGAGCTTCCTTCGGCCGACGGGCACAAATTCCCGCCGCACCCCGATCGCGGGAAGGTCGGAAAAGAGCGCGCGCCGCGAATGCGTGTGCTCCACCCTGCCGTAAAGCAGCGAAAAGGTGATGCCCACCATGAGGATCTGCAATAAAAAGAGGAGCGCCGCCGCCCCGACGAGCGCGGCAAACACCCACAAGACGATCTCCCCGTCCGACATACTCTCCTCCTTCTGTGATATTTGATCATATCCCTCATCTCAGGCTCCTCATTTCAGGCGCCTTCTTGAGAGCGAACAAATGCTTTCTGAATTTGGCTAAATTCCTCATTTCAGGCGCCTTCTTGAGGGGTGAGCAAGTGCGTTCTTGGCAAAGCCACGGTGTGGCTTTGACCACTTGCGAACTTGGGAATGCCCCATTGTTCGGGGCATTCCCTGACCGAGGCGGCGTTTCCCTTGCGCCGCCGAGACGGTGGCTTGCCGAAGGTAAGACGGAGGGGTTGTTGATCTTACCCGCCATTCCCTTGGCTCCTCCCGTGGGGGTGAGTAAGTGCATTCTTGATTTGTAATATTCCTTATTGTAGGCGCCTCTTCGGGGAGCTGTCATGTCATCCGCAGCTTACTGCGGTGGCATGACTGAGGGAGTTTTCCCTATTTTAAGCGCCCACTCGAAGGGTGAGCATCTATTTTCTTGGCTTTCAGAGCTCCCGCAAAAATCGCATGGCGAGTTTTGCGGGAAGAGGAAA
>URMI01000190.1 GCA_900548845.1 uncultured Clostridia bacterium
CCGCCTCCGTCTGCATGATGACCGTCGTGATGGAATGCCCCGCTGTATCGTGGATATCTTTGGCGATGCGCTGACGCTCCTCGAGCGCCGTCACTTCCTTGAGTTTTTCCATCGCCTCGGCAAGTTTTTGGTTGCTCTCTTCGAGCTTCTGGTTGCTCTCGTCGAGCTCCTTGACGCGCTTTGCGATCTCCTCGTTCTTGCGGTAGATGAGGAGCAGGAAGTTCATGATGAGGAAGTGCAGCACGAAGATGATGAGATCTTCGAAGGCGTTGGAGATGAGCATATCGAGCGCGACGGCCTCATCGCGCAGGATCTGCGAAACGGCAAGCATCGCAAGATACAGGACGGCGCTGCACACGCCCATCGCGATGTTGCCCGCGAGCTTTTCCTGGCTCAGATAGAACTCCGAAAGGATGATGACGAAGAGCGTCGAGATGAGCCTGCCGCCCGAAAAGTAGGTGAGCACGAGAAGCAGGAGGATATCGATGACATAGCACACGATGCGGCGCTTGAAGGAGCGCAGCGCAAACAGCTTGACGGCGTTTTCAGCCGCGAGCGCCGCCGAAACGGGCAGGATGACGAGGAGCACGGGGATGCCCTCTACCCGTGCATCGCGGCAGTCGACCGAAAGGATGATCTCGGCAAGCACGAGCGCGAGGAAGATGAGCACCTTGCCGATCGCCGCCATGCGCTCGAAGGGCAGCGGGGTGCGTTCGAAACGTTCTTTGAGGTTCACGGCCGTTCCCTCCCCAAAACGCTTGCGATGCTGTAGCGGGCGGAAAGCTCGTTGAGTTTGCCCGAAAGGAAGTAGCTGTACGCCCCTTCGGGGCTGCAGATGATATGATCGCGCAGGGCGACGTTGTGCATGGAACACATGATCTCGAGCTTGGCGGTGAAATCGTCGTCTTCCGCCGAGGGCGTGGGCGTGCCTTCGACGTGGTTGTGCACCGCCACCATCGCAAAGGGTTTTGCGTCCACGAGGAAGCGGGCGATCTCTTTGGGATCGACGCTCGCGGCGTACGTCCGCTCCGACGTGAAACGGCGGACGCCTTTGACGCTGTCGTGCCGGTCGAGCGAGTACAATTCGACGTACTCTTCCGCCGCGCCGCGGAAGCGTTCTAAAAGATAGGGACGGAAGGCGGCAAAGCTGAACGCATCGGGGAGCGCGGGCGCCCTGCTGTCGGCACGCGTCAGGATGCCGCCGATGATGCGAAGGTACGCCGCCGTCGACTCCCCCACGCCCGGCACCGCTTTGAGCGCCGTCATATCGGCACGGAAGACGGCGGGAAGGCTCCCGAATGCAGAAAGAAGATCGTGCGCAAGCTCGTTGGTGTTCTTGCGCGGGATGGCGTTGAAGAGCAGGATCTCCAAAAGCTCGTGCTCTGCCAAAGAGCCTTCTGCCTTTTCGAGCCGCTCCAGCATACGTTTTCGGTGCCCTTCGTGCATACCTTCCTCCTTCCCCTTATTGTAACACATTTCGGGAAGAGCGTCAAGCCCGCAAAGCAAAAAGCCCCCTTCGGGGGGCTTTGCATCGGTGAAATTTTAAGCGGGATGCTGTTCGGTCGCTTCGCGGTGCATATCGACGAACGTTTCGATGCGGTTTTCGAGCCATTCCTCGTCGATCTCCTGATAGTTGCCGCCGACGAGCGGGAACTCCTTGGAGACGATCGGCGTGCGGACCACTTCTTCGTTGTACGCCTCGTAGGAAGGGCCGAAGTTGGCGCCGTCTGCGCGCGCCTCGTACTTCCAGACGAAGTATGCGACGGGATTGCCGTCGCGGTAGGCGATGAGGGAGACATAATCTTCAACGCAGAGGGCGTCGATCGCCGCCTGATCGGAAGCCTTTCCGAGCGCTTCCAGCCATTCGTAGTACGACATCCCGAGCGGCTTCCACTCATATTTCAGGCTGTTGCGTTCGGCAACGCCCGGGAAGGGAGCCACTTCGCTCTCGCGGGAATAGTTCGTGACCTTGATGGTCGCCCCGAGCCCTTCGCCGTTCATATAGCCCGAGCCGATATAGACGCGCTGCCCGTCCTCGTTGTCGATGAGCACGCGCGTATCCCATGCGTCGAAGATATCGCATTCATAGACGCCGTCCACGGTGACGCCGATGCCTTCGGGCACCTCGGCGGGAGGCGCTTCCTCCTTGCACGCCGTCATTGCCGTAAAGGAAACTGCCAGCATGAGCGCGGCAAACACCGCCGCCGTCCATTTCTTTTTCATATCTTCTCCTCCTTTTTGCTCTTGTCTTTATTATACCATATCCCTTCCTCTCCGTCAACCTTTCGCCTGCAAAAAGTTTGAAAAAAGCCCTCCCGCGAAGGGAGGGCCCGGATATTTATGCCGTGAGGCGTTCGAGCGCCTTTTTGTAGATCTCGATGAGTTTTCCCACGCGCTCGACGAGGATGTATTCGTCGGGCTGATGCGCAACGGGCTCGTCGCCGGGGAATTCGGGCCCGAAGCCGACGCCGTTTTTGAGGGCGCGCGCGTAGGTGCCGCCGCCGATGGCGATAGGCTCCGCCTTCTGCCCCGTGCACTCTTCGAACACTTCGGAAAGCGTCCTGACGAGCGCGCTGTCCTTGCCGTGATAGAGCGGCGCCTGGAAGTGCAGCGTCTCGTAAGGCACGCCGATCCTGTTGACGGCTTCGATGACCTCTTCATACGGGATGCCCGCGGGATAGCGGATATCGACGACGATCTGCATCTGGCTCTTGCGGAACTTGACCATGTTGGGCGACATCGTGAGGCGGCCCGTCTCGTCGTGGAGCTCGGTCAGCCCGCAGGTATCGCGGAACAAGACGTCGATGATGCGCTTGATGCCGGAATCGCGCTCTTCGAAGTAGCCGAGCAGGGGCAGCATGGCGTTGACGCCGAGCTCGGGCGTGGAGCCGTGCGCGCTCTTGCCGACGGAGACGAGCTTCTTGCCGCGCGTCTGAAGGCCCCACGTCTCCGCACGCGACGCCATGATGCTGCGAGGGAGCGCTTCGCAGCGGCCGCACACCATGTTGGGCGCGGTGCCGCCCTGGAAATAGAGGAAGGGCGCCCTGTCGAAATCAAAGTGAAGGCGCAGCTGCAAAATGCCCTTCTCCGCATAGATGACGGGGAAATCGGCATCGGGCGAGAAGCCCGTTTCGGGCAGGTGCGACACCTTGTTGTAATGTTCGATGCACTGCCAGCCGCTCTCTTCGTTGCAGCCGACGATGAGTTTGATCTGCTTCTTGGGGACAGATCGGAA
>URMI01000191.1 GCA_900548845.1 uncultured Clostridia bacterium
TCTTTGGCACCGTTGTCTCCGGCTATGAGTGCAAAGAAGGCAAACTCCGCGTTTTTGTCACCGTGCCTGCAAACTGCACGGCAGAAGTCGTCCTTCCCGAGCACGAGAGCGTCACCGTCGGCAGCGGCTCCTATGAATGGGAATACGAAACAAAGACCGATCTCAAGCTCCTCCGCTATACGATGGAGACGAGGTTCGGCTCCATCCTCGATATGCCCGAAGGGCGTGCCATTCTGAACGAGCTTTCGCCCGGGATGCTCGACGGGCCGATGGTCGAGCTCGCGCGCGATATGACGCTCGCCGAGATGTGCGCCTACGCAGGCGAACAGGGCACGGCGCTGTTTACGGCGGTTTTGAACAAACTGAACGCTCTGCCTGTCATGAACAAGTGATTTTTGGGTGTTAGTTTTTCACATTTCGTGAAAAACATAAAAAAGAAGCGATAATCGTGCACAAAAAGCGACGCTGGTGAAATACAAGCGCCGCTTTTTCGTATATAAAAGGGTCAAATTCCTAAGGGAGGAAACAAACATGAAGAAGTGGAAAACTTTTGGCACTGCCGCATTGGCGGCGATGATGGCCGTGGGCGGCGTCGGTATGCTCGCGGGCTGCAACAACACGGGCGATGCCGATACCTTCACGATCTGGATGGCGTCCTCGGTCAACAGTTCGATCTACAACGACTACGGCGAGAACCCGGTCATCCAGTATCTGGAGAAAAGATTCGACATCAATCTCGAATTTACGACTCCCATGCTCGGCAAGGAGCTCGAGGACTTCAACAAGCTCATCGGCTCCGGGTCCTATCCCGACGTGATGGACCTTACCTTCTACACCGACTCCATCGGGCTTTTGTACGATGACGGCTACGGTGCGGCAATGGATCTCACGCAGTACATCGAAGACTACATGCCCAACTATTCGCAGTTCATGGAGGACAATACTCAGCTCACGCAGTATGCGAAGATCGACGGCATGTATCTCACCCTCAACAACTACAACGAAGCCATTCCCAACCAGTGGGGCGGCTGGATGTACCGGAGAGATTGGATCATCGACTACGGCGAATCGCAGACAAAGGGGAAGTATTCCTCTGTTGAAGAAGTCGAGAAGGCGCTCTCTTCCGAAAGCGCCGAGCGCACGGGCGGCTTCATCGAGCCTGTTGCCGACGATAGCTACGAGGGCGGCTATGCCTATGCGGACGGCATCGTCTTCCCGGACGGCATCCTGACGGAGGACGGCTATGACAATCCTCTGACCATCCGCGACTGGGAGTGGATGTTCGAGATCTTCATGCAGAACGAGTACTGCGAATACTGCATTTCTCTGCCCAACATCGGCTACCACGGCACGGGCGAACTCATCAGTGCTTTCGGCGCAGGCCCGCTTTGGAACGCCTATGACGACGGCACGGGCACCTTCTCGGAGATGAAATTCGGCCCTACGGAAGAGGGGTACAGAAGATACGTCGAGAAGATGAACGAGTGGTATGAAAAGGGCTGGCTCGATCCCAACTTTACTTCCACGAGCGGCGATATGTTCTATGCCCTCGACGGTGAGTCCATCACGTCCGGTGTGGTCGGTATGTGGTACGGTACGGGCGGTCAGGTCGGCGATCTGCTGGCGCAGTCATCTTCCGAGTCCATCGCGGCTCTGGAAGGCGTGGATGTCTGGGGCGCCCGTCAGCCGAGAGAGGGCTACGGTGCCGCGGACGAGGCGGCAGGGATGTACACGGACGATCCCACGATCTTCTATCTTGACAGCCAGGAGACGGCACGCCGCTGGATCGTGACGGACGCTGCCGAAGGAAAGAACCTTGAAAAGCTCTTCACGATGTTCGACTGGCTGTATTCCGAAGAGGGTATGATCACCAAGTTTTACGGGCTTTCGGCTGAACAGATCCAGGAATACGACATCGATACTTCCCTCGTCGACGAATACGGCCTGACGGAAGAAGGCTGCTGGTGGTGGGTCGATGAAAACGGCGAGAAGTGCGATGCAGATACGCCGGGCGCGAAGATCTTCCAGAATTCCAAGATCAAGAATGCAACGGGCGACATCGGCGTCGGCACCAGCGGTTCCTATTTCTTCGGCGGAGGCATCGATGTGCGCACCAAAGAGTACGATCAGGATCCCCCCGTCAAGTCCCATGCGTACCAGGAGTGGGCGGTCTACAACAACAACGGCACGCTCACGGGCAGCTTTACCTCGCAGTTCACCATCGACGCGGGCTCCGATTACAATGCCACGCAGGAGACCATCCGCGAGTACCTCGGGAAGGAAGTTCCCAACCTCATCAAAAACGGCGTCACAGACGCAAGCTGGAACGCATTCCTCGGCGCGCTCCGCACCCGCAAGTGCGACAGCAACACAGAACTTCTGCAGAGCCTCTACGACAGGCTGCACTAAACGACGATAAGGAGATAACACAATGAAATTCCGTAAATTTTTGACGATCGGCATCGCGGCGCTCACCGTTGCCGCATTCAGCTTTGGCCTTGCAGCCTGCAAGCCCGATACGGAGGATCCTGGCAAGGATCCCGAAAATCCGGGCGGCGATACGCCCGTGGCTCCCGCGGAAGTCACCGTCGAAGGCGGCTACGGCTACTATCCCCCTGATCAGGGCGGTATCGGCCTCGAGCTCAACCTGTATGAGGACGGCACCTACTATTACTCGCAGTTCACCGCCGTCCTCTACAGCGGCACCTACACCGCCGAGGAGGCATCGGGTACGGACGAGGATGGCAACACCATCCACTATACTGTCACGTTCGACGATCAGGTCAACTTTGGCGAGGAGACGCACAACATCGTCTCGGATGCGGACGGCACGGTCTACCTCACGAATATGTACGACGACATGAGCCTCACGACCTACAACTTCTCCAAGCAGGACGACTACCTCGAGGAAGTCGTGCAGACGGTGGAGGAGTTCTGGAGCACCAACTATGCGGAGGATTTCGTCAAGGCGACCTTCTATTCGGATGAGTCTTATGCGCTCGACGGGATCAACGGTGCAGGTCAGGCGGGTTCGCTTGGTACTTATACATCCGAAACCGCAGAGGACGGTACCGTCACTTACACGATGACGGACGGCGACGACAGCTCCAAGGTCTACACCATCACCGTTGTCGGCGCGACCATTACTCTGACGGGCACTGAGATCGGAAGAG
>URMI01000192.1 GCA_900548845.1 uncultured Clostridia bacterium
GCCTGCTCCTCCTTTTCCCACAAATCTTTTGCTTCGCAAAATCTTTGCGGGAGCCTTAATACTCCCTCAGTCTCATCATCGGCATTCGCCGAATGATGAGCCCGCTCCCTCAGGAGGGCGCCTAAAATGTGGTGACTCCTTCTGTCTGCTTCGCAGACACCTCCCTCTGAGAGGGAGGCAAGGGAATAGTTGCTTCTTAAATTATGTCCGCGAGCAAAACCACGCTTTTGCGCTGCGGGACTCAATTTGTACCATACTTGGTACTTATTGTGTTTAGAATGACAGAAAGGTGCGTGGGCGAAAAAGCAAGTTAAAATCGCGGCGGCTCGCTCCTCACGGAATTTGTTTTGCGCAGCAAAAGAAATTCGTGAACTTACTACATATGAAACACCTTCGCTTTCTTCGCGGGGCGGCGGCGGTCTCGTTGGGGGCGGTCGTCTCCAAGGGCATCGGCGCCGTGTACCGCATCGCCCTTTCGGCGCTCCTTCCCGCCCTCGGCATGGGGCTGTATCAGATGGCGTGGCCCTTTTTCTGCCTCTTTCTCACGCTGACGTCGGCGGGGGCGGGGTACGCGCTCTCGCGCACCGTCGCGCGGGAGCGGGCTTTGGGGCGGAGCGGCAGGAGCGCGCTCTTGGCGGGGCTCCGCCTCTTTGCGCTGCTCGGGGGAGCGGGGGGAGCGCTCCTCTTTGCCTTCGCGCCCGCCCTCGGCGCGCTGCAGGGGGCGTCTCTTGCGTCCGCGTACCGCATCCTCGCGCCCGCGGTCGTGTTGGGCGGCGCGCTTTCCGTGCTGCGCGGCTACTTTCAGGGCGCGCGGCGGATGGGGACGTCCGCCCTCTCCGAAGTGTTCGAAACGCTTGTAAAAGCGGGGATCGGGGTGTTTCTCGTCTTCTGCTTCCGCGGGGAAGCGCACGCCTCCGCCCTTGCGGCGCTTGGCGCCGTCGTGCTGAGCGAGGGCGCGGCGCTTTTGTATCTTGCGCTCTCTCTGCGCGGGGAGCGCAAAGTTCCCGACCTTATGCCGCGGCAGAGCGCTTCCTTTCTCCTGCCCGCCGTGCTGCCCGTGATGGCGTCCGCCTGCATCCTGCCCCTCTCGCAGGCCTTGGACAGCGTGCTCCTGCCGCACCTGCTGGGGGGAGGGGAGGGCGCCGTGCTTGCATTCGGGCTGCTCACGGGGGGAGCGTTCGCGCTTGCCGCCCTGCCCGCTTCGGCGGCGCGGGGGCTTGCGGCGGCTGCCGTTCCCTCGCTTGCGGCGCTCTCCGCGCGGGGAGAGGCGCGGGCGGCGAAAAAACGCGCCCTCTTTGCGCTCGGGGCGGCGCTCCTTGTCGTGCTGCCCTGCGCGCTGTTCCTCTTTTTCTTTGCGGGGCGCATCGCGCACATCCTCTATCCCGCCCTTGCGGAAGGGGAGCGCGCGCTCCTTCGCTCCCTCATCCGTGCGACGGCGTTCACGTCGCTCGCCGTTGCGGGCACGGACACCCTCGCCTCCTCCCTCACGGGGCTGGGGAAGGCGAGCCGCGCAGCCTGCGCTATGCTGCTCGCCGCCGCGCTGAAGATCGTCTTGCAGGCCGTATTGGTGCCGCGCATGGGGGTCATGGGCGGGGCGATCGCGCTCAACGCCTGCTTTTGGGTTGCTTTTTCTCTCGATTTGTTCTATACTGTCCGTAGTCATCATCGGAGGAGGGCACAATATGATCACGATCATCGGTCTGGGAACGCGCGCGGGGGAGCTCTCGCTCAGGGCGGTCAACTGCCTGAAGGGGGCGCGCTGCGTGCTGGTGCGCGCCGCATCGCTCGCGTCGGCTCGGGTGCTGAAAGAGCTTGACGTCGCGTTCGAAAGCCTCGACTTTGTCTACGAAAAGAGTCGCAATTTCGATACGCTTGCCAAAAATCTTGCCGCGGAAGTCAGAAAGCGCGCGGCGGAGGGGGATGTCTGTTACTGCGTGGACGGCGGCGTCACCGAGGACCGCGCGGCGCAGCTTCTTATCAAGCAGGGCGGCGTCACCGTCTTTGAGGGCGTCTCCAAGGCGGCGTCCGCGGCGGCGCGGGCGGGGCTGTTCGGGGGCTATACGGCAGTCTCTGCCTATGAAGTTGCGGAGCGCAAGCTTGCTTTGCCCCTTGTCGTGTACGACCTCGACGACAAGCTGCTTGCGGGCGACGTCAAGCTGCTGCTTTGCGACCGCTTCGGCGACGAGGCGCCCGCGCTTCTTCTCGACGGGGAGAAGGCGGAGCGCATCCCGCTCTATGAAGCTGACCGCGCCGAAAGTTATTCGCCCGAAACGGCGCTCGTCCTCTTCGATATCCCGCTCCTGGAAAAGAAGCGGTTCGATCTCGACGATTTTATTACCGTCATGCGCCGCCTGCGCGCGCCCGACGGCTGCCCGTGGGACAGGGTGCAGACGCACGAGTCCATCCGCATCAACCTCATCGAGGAGGCGTACGAGCTCGTAGACGCCATCGACAGAAAGGACCCCGAGCGCATGCGCGAGGAGGCGGGCGACGTGCTGATGCAGGCGGTCTTCCATACCCTTATGGAGGAAGAGGCGGGCAATTTCAACATGACGGACGTCATTTCCGAAGTCACCGAAAAGCTCATCACCCGCCATACGCACGTCTTCGGGCAGGACAAGGCGGCGGGCGCGGACGGGGCGCTTTCGGTGTGGGAGAAGAACAAGATGACGGAAAAGCATCAGAAGACCTTCTCCGATTCCGTCAACGACGTGCCCGAGGGTTTCCCCGCGCTCCTTCGCGCCGAGAAAGTCGTCAAGCGCACGGGCAAGGGTGGCTGGAAGGATAGTTACGAGGCGGCGGAAGAGGCGCTCTTTGCCGCCGAAAAGCGCTTGTCTGCCGCCGAGGACGGAAATACGGACGAAGCGCTCGGCGAATTGCTGCTTGCCGCCGTGCGGCTCGGTAAACTCAAGGGCGGCGACGCGGAACAGGCGCTCCTCGACAAAGTCAAAGCGGTGCAGAGAGAGTACACCGCCTTCGAAGCACTCGTGCTTGCCGACGGGAAGGACGTCAACGCCCTCTCCCCCGAGGAGAGGAAGGAGTACGAGCGGAGGGCGCATGAGAGCCTTTGACGGCGCGGGCGCGCTCCCGCCCGAGAACGCCGAGGGCAGAGTTTTGCCCGAAGGCGCGCAAGATCGGAAGAGC
>URMI01000193.1 GCA_900548845.1 uncultured Clostridia bacterium
AAGTCGACGATCCAGCAGAAGCGGTAGACGTTCTTTTCGAGAAGATCGAGCCCCGTGCCGAGCATGGTGCGCAAAACGCCCGCGCGCTTCTGGACGAGGGAGAGCTTGTCCTCCGCGACGAGGGCGACGAATGCGCCGTTTTCAAGAGCGAGCCGCTCCTTGAAGGCGTCGACGCGCTCCGCAACGAATTTTGCGATGCCGCCCCCCGCCGCGCCGTTCTCGTCCAGCTTGAACCAGAACATGGCGCCGCCCTCCGTCTTGACTTTGAACTCTTCGGCGGTCTTGTCGATCCACTTGCGGGCGACATTGACGCCGTTGACGGCGATGGCCTTGACCTTCTTCCCTTCGAAGGCGGCGAACCCGCAGCCTTCCGTAAGGTCGGAAACGTCCTTGATGACAAGGGGGTTGCGAAGGTCTGGCTTATCCGAGCCGTACGTTTCGAGCGCTTCGCGGTAGGCGACGCGGCGGAACGGGGGCTTATCGGCATCCCAGCCCGAATACTTGGCAAAGACGGGCGGGAGCACCCCTTCGAGCACTTCGAAGACGTCCTCCTGCGTCGCGAACGCCATCTCGATATCCAGCTGATAGAACTCGCCGGGCGAACGGTCGGCGCGGGCGTCCTCGTCACGGAAGCAGGGGGCGATCTGGAAGTACTTATCGAACCCCGAGCACATCAGAAGCTGCTTGTACTGCTGAGGCGCCTGCGGGAGCGCATAGAACTCGCCGGGATAGATGCGGCTGGGAACGATATAGTCGCGCGCGCCCTCGGGCGAAGAACTCGTCAGGATGGGCGTATTGATCTCATAAAAGCCGCGCTCGGTCATGAGCTTGCGAAGATCGGCGACGATTTGCGAGCGCAGGATGATCTTGTCGCGCACGGCGGGGTTGCGAAGGTCAAGGAAGCGGTATTTGAGGCGCGCGTCCTCGCCCGCCTCGGTGGAGTGCGAAACTTCGAAGGGAAGCGCCTGCACGGAGCGGCGGCCCAGCACTTCGATGCGCTCGGGGATGACCTCGATAAGACCCGTGGGGAGCTTGTCGTTGGGGGAAGAGCGCAAAACGACGGTGCCTTCGACGCTGACCGTCGATTCGGTGGGGATGTCGCGCATCTGCGAAAGGCAGGGCTCTTCCGAGCAGACGACCTGCGTGGTGCCGTAAAAATCGCGCAGGACGGCAAAGAGAAGGCCGCCCTTATCGCGCTTGCTGTCGAGCCAGCCCGAAAGTTTGACGCGCTTGCCCGCGTCCGTTTCGCGCAGCTCGCCGCAGTTATGAGTTCTGAAATACATGGCTGTGTCCTTTTGTGGTTTTATTCCTGAAAAGCATAGCACATCCGCCCCTTTTCGTCAAGTATTTCGCGCATATGCAAAACCGGCCCGCCGCAAAAAAAGAGCCGCAGGGTGCACGCTTTTCCCCCGCGGCTCGACGTCATGAGCTACTTTTTCAGTTCAAATTCCATCCCGTCCATAGAAAAGAGGATGGCGCTGCCGCTGCACTCTGCCGTCACCGTCTCTCCGTTGAAGGTGATGTCGACTTTGCTCTTGTCTTCGGCATTTTCCGTCCACGTTCCTTCCTCGGAGAGGGTCTCTCCGAACATATCCATCGACATGGAAGCGGTACCGTCCTCCCTCAGTTCCATGACGAACGCCTCCTCGCTGAGGGTGAGCCCCATATAGCTTTCGCCCGCCCTGATCTCGATGGAAGTCGCACCTTGCGTCATCTTCATATAGGAGAACTTGTATGTCCCCGTTTTTCCGCACGCCGTCAGGCAAATGAGCCCGAGGACAGCCACAAGCACCGCACAAAGTACCGTTTTCAGTCGTTTCATTTCGTCTCTCCTTTATCAGATGTTTGTAATTTCATAATAACAGATGAGCGGCGGTTTGTCAACCCCTGAAATCAAAAATTGATAGAAAAACCGCCGCGGACCCCGCGGCGGCCTTTCAATATCAGTTTTAGGGAGTTATGGTCGAATGAAATTATCAGATGCCTTCGTTGGCCTTGCACTTGGGAATGGTCTCGAAGCCGCGCTGAAGGTCCTCGTCGGTGGGGATGGTATCCGTCATGTTGCCGTCGTTGAAGTTCTTGTAGGCGGTCATGTCGAAATACCCCGTGCCCGTGAGGCCGAAGAGGATGACCTTCTTCTTTCCCTCCTCGCGGCACTTGATCGCCTCGTCCATTGCAACGGCGATGGCGTGCGAGCTCTCGGGAGCGGGCAGGATGCCCTCGCAGCGGGCGAACTTGACCGCCGCCTCGAAGACTTTGGTCTGTTCGACGCTCGTCGCGCGCAGATGCCCGTCGTGATAGAGCTTGGAGAGCACGGGGCTCATGCCGTGATAGCGCAGCCCGCCCGCGTGGTTGGGCGAGGGCATGAAGCCGCAGCCCAGCGTGTACATCTTGGCAAGGGGGGTGATGCGCGCCGAATCGCAGAAGTCGTAGGCGTACTTGCCGCGCGTGAGGGAGGGGCAGCTTGCGGGCTCGACGGCGAGGAAGTCGATGTTGTTTTTGCCTTCGAGCTTCTCCCCCATGAAGGGCGAGATGAGCCCGCCCAAATTGGAGCCGCCGCCCGCGCAGCCGATGATGAGATCGGGCTGCACGCCGTATTTATCGAGCGCGATCTTGCACTCCTGCCCGATGATGGACTGGTGCAGCAGGACGTGGTCGAGCACGGAGCCCAACACATAGCGGCAGTTGGGCGTCTGAGTCGCCTTTTCGACGGCTTCGGAGATGGCGCAGCCCAGCGAGCCGCCCGTGCCGGGGTGCTCCTCGAGGATCTTCCTGCCCGCTGCCGTCGTCATGGAAGGAGACGGGATGACGTTCGCGCCGTAGGTGCGGATGACCTCGCGGCGGAAGGGCTTCTGCTCGTAGGAGACCTTGACCATATATACATCGAGGTCGAGCCCGAAGTAGGCGCACGCCATCGCAAGGGCGGTGCCCCACTGACCTGCGCCCGTCTCCGTCGTGACGGAGGTGAGCCCCTGCTTCTTCGCGTAGTACGCCTGCGCCGCCGCGGAGTTGAGCTTGTGCGAGCCCGACGTGTTGTTGCCCTCAAATTTATAATAAATTTCGGCGGGCGTGTCGAGCAGCTTTTCAAGGCAGTACGCGCGCACGAGGGGGGACGGGCGGTACATCTTATAGAAGTTCCT
>URMI01000194.1 GCA_900548845.1 uncultured Clostridia bacterium
ATACAGGAAAATCGTTCATGAAACGCCCCCCATGCGGGGGAACGGAGGAAAAAAGTCATATGGTGGAATCGGAACAGAAGGTAACTGAGATCATCGACGGGCTCGTCGCCGCCTACAAGATGAAGGGCAGCGTCTCGACGAACGCGCTCTGCGACGTGCTCGAAAAGTACGATCTCGGCCCCAACCAGATCGAACAGATCTATAAGGCGCTCCCCGAACAGGGCATCCAGATCTTCGACGAAGACGAGCGCGACAGGGAGCTCTTCGAGCAGGCCCTTTCGGATATCGGCCTCGACGACCCCGTCAAGATGTACTTAAAGGACATCGGCAGGGTGCCCCTTCTTTCGGGCGACGAGGAAGTGGAGCTCGCCCGCAGGATGCAGGAGGGGGACGAAGCGGCGAAGAAGCGCCTTTCGGAAGCCAACCTGCGCCTCGTCGTCTCCATCGCCAAGCGCTATGTGGGGCGCGGGATGCTCTTTTTGGATCTCATCCAGGAAGGCAACCTCGGCCTCATGAAGGCGGTGGAAAAATTCGACTATCAGAAGGGATTCAAATTTTCGACGTACGCGACGTGGTGGATCCGTCAGTCTATCACCCGCGCCATCGCCGATCAGGCGCGCACCATCCGCATCCCCGTGCACATGGTGGAGACCATCAACAAGCTCACCCGCGTCTCGCGCATCCTTTTGCAGGAGAACGGCCGCGAGCCCACGCCCGAAGAGATCGCTGCGGCGATGGACGTCGACGTGGCGCGCGTCAGGGAGATCCAGAAGATCGCCCAGGACCCCGTCTCTCTCGAAACGCCCATCGGCGAGGAGGAAGATTCGCACCTCGGCGACTTCATCGAGGACGACAAGACGCAGACGCCCAGCGATTCCGTCTCCTTCATCATGCTCAAAGAGCAGCTTTTGAACGTGCTCGATACGCTCACCCCCCGCGAAGAGAAGGTGCTGCGCCTTCGCTACGGCATCGACGACGGCAAGCCGCGCACTCTCGAAGAAGTGGGCAAGGAATTCAACGTCACCCGTGAGCGCATCCGCCAGATCGAGGCAAAGGCGCTGCGCAAGCTTCGCCACCCCAGCCGCAGCCGCAAGCTCAAGGACTTTTTGGAGTAAATGGGCCGCATCGACATCATCTGCTCCCATCTCCCCGAAGCGGACGTATTTGCCGACATCGGCTGCGACCACGGCTACTGCACGCAGTATATGCTGAAAAACCGCCGCTGCCGCCTCGCCTATATCTCGGATATCAGCGCGGGGAGTTTGCAAAAGGCGCGCACCCTCCTTGCCCGCGAGGTGGAAGAGGGCAGCTGCATCCCCGTCGTCGCGGACGGGCTGGACGGCGTCAAGGAGTGCGATCTCGTCCTCATCGCAGGCATGGGCGGGGAGGAGATCGTGCGCATTTTGGAGCGCGGGTATCTCCCCAAAAAGTTCGTCTTGCAGCCCATGAAGAACAGCGAAAAGGTGCGGCGGTTCCTGACCGGAAGGGGCTGCTCCATCACCCTCGACTATACCTTCGAGGACGGCAAGTTTTACGATCTCATCGCGGGCGAAGCGCCCTCTTCTAAAAGCGCCGCCGCAGATTACACCGATTGGGAGCTGCGCTTCGGCAGAGACAATCTGCGCTCTCCCTCTCCCGCCTTTCTGAAATGGATAAGAGGGGAGCGGGAAAAGCTTCGCGGGCGCCTTTTCTCCCCCGCCATGAGCCATGAGAGCCGCGAGGAGCTCAGGAAGAGACAGTACGAATTGGAGGTCATTCTCGATGCGATCGAAGGAGATGTATGAACTTGTCGATAGTATCGCGCCCTTCTCTCTGAGCAGGGCGTACTGCGAAGCGTTCAGCGCATACGACAACAGCGGGCTGCTCGTCGACTGCGGGCGGGACGTAAAAAAGGCGCTCTTTTCGCTCGATCTTTCGGCGGCTGCCGTGAAAAGAGCGAAGGAGCTTGGGGCGGAGCTCATCGTCACCCATCATCCCGCCATCTACGCGCCCCTCAAAAGCCTGACGCCCGAAGGCGCGGGGGCAAACATTCTCTTAGCGGCAAGAGAGGGTATCTCCGTCCTCTCCGCCCATCTCAACCTCGATATCGCGGCGGGCGGCATCGACGAGAGCCTCATGCACGGCCTCGGCGGGGAGCATGCCCTTGCCCTCTATGAGCGTTTGGAAGGCGGCGCGTACGGGCGCGTCTTCGAAGTGGAAGAAGCACCGCTTCCGGAATATGCCGCGCGGGTGGGAAAGACCTTCCGCACGGGGCGCCTCATCGTCTACGGGGAGGAGCCCGTTCGCCGCGTTGCAAGCTTCTGCGGCGCGGGCATGGACGAGAAGAGCGTCTCCTTCGCCCTTCAGGCGGGGGCGGATACCTTCGTCTCGTCCGATCCCAAGCATCATCTCGTCGCGATGGCGGTGGAAAACGGCATGAACGTGCTGCTCCTCACCCACTATGCGGCGGAAAATTACGGTTTTAAGCGCTTTTTCGGGCGCGTGAAGGAAAAGACAGACATCGAATGTGCGTTCTTTGAGGACGCGCGCCTATTATAAATCGCCTGCCGCAAGCGGCAGGGAAAGGAGCAAAACATGGCAGTTTCGAAGGAATTACTCGAATATCAGAAGGTGGATGCGGAACTCCGCAAGATCGAACAGGAAATTTCCCAAAGCGACGAGCGCAGGAAGTACGTCCAGGCCAAGAAGTTCATGGAGACGGCGGCGGAAAAGCTCGAAGCGATGGACGCCCGCGCCCGCGAACTCAAAGAGATGGCGATGCGCCTCACCTTCAACTATCAGGAGCTCAACAAGGCGATCCAGGAATACGCCGAGATCGACGAGATGGTGGAAGCGGGGGGAGACGTTGCCTTCTACAAAAAGAAGGTGCAGACGCTCTCCGATCAGCTCCGCTCGCTCAAAAATGAGCTTACTAAGCTCGTTTCCGAGATCGAGAACGCTTCGGAAGAATATCAGCGCATGAAGAAGCAGACCATCTCCATGCAGAAGCAGTATAAGGAGTATAACGAAAAATTCAAGGAGGTCAAGGCGTCCCGCGCGGCGGAAGTCAAGGCGATAGGCGACCGTCTCGATGCGATCGGCAAGAACATCCCCGCCGATATCCTCGCCCGCTATAAGGCAGATCG
>URMI01000195.1 GCA_900548845.1 uncultured Clostridia bacterium
CTTTGCAACAGTCAGTGCCTTATCGTAGCCCGTAAAGCGAAAAATATCGATGACGCCCTGCAGGATCTTATGCATCGTGTACCACGGTACCCAAGCCTGCGTCATGATATTGAGCTTATCCTCTTCCACATTGTCGAACTGCGCTTCTCTGCCGCCCGCAATGAGGGGCGCGCCCCACAAAAAGCCGCTTCCTGCAGCGTCCTGGCAGTCGGAGAGTTCGTCCGTCATGCGCTTTGCGCGCGCCGAGAAGAAGGCGCGTTTTTCCCCGGGAAGCGCGGGATGCACGCTCATCTGCGCGATGGCGGTGAGATAGTGCCCGAGCGTATGCCCGCCGATGAGCCCGCTCTCCCAGCCGCCGTACCGCACAAAAGGCGTCTTGATGCCCGCGTTCTCATAAAACCCTGCAAGCAGACGCCCCTCTTCCAGCGAAGAGAGATAATCGCACTCTTTTGCAAGCGCATTGAGAAGATAGTTGTCCTCGATGCGCACGGCGGAAAGATCAAGCGGTTGTAATTTGGTATTTTGGATATTCATATGCAGCCCCCTATGGCAAAAGTATCAAAATTTCTTGTTTTGCAGCGCGTCCAACAGCGCCGTGCAGCCTTCCATGACGTCTTTGAATGTCTCGTCGAAATCGCCCGTGTACCACGGGTCGGCGATCGGGCGGGAACTTCCCGCATATTCGAGGAGCAGATGCACTTTATGTGCGTTTTTCTCCCCCACGATGCGATTCATGTCGCGCACGTTATACTCGTCCATGCCGATGAGAAGATCGAACTCTTCGCCGTCCGCTTTCGTCATGAGGCGGGCGCGGTGCGGAACGAGCGGGATGCCCTCTTTCCGAAGTTTTTCGCGCGTACCGTAGTGCGGTGCGTTCCCGATCTCGTCGGTGTGCGCCGCGGCGGAAGCGCAGCCGATTTTCCCTTCCATTCCCTTTTGGCGAACAAGATAAGTAAAAACGCTCTCCGCCATGGGCGAGCGGCAGATATTTCCGTGACAGACAAATAAGACTTTGACCATGCTTGCTCCGATTTTGCTCTTTTTTGCTATTTTATGTGAAACTTGAAAATAAAGTGGTAAGACGGCTCGAAATTTTAATAAAAACAGTTGCAATTTTTTAGAAACCGTGTTATAATGCAACTATGAAAGCTTTTTCCGAAAGACTCATGGAACTCAGAAAGGAGAGAGGTCTCTCGCAGGCTACGGTCGCGAAGGATCTCGGCGTAAGCCTCGGCATCGTGTGCTATTGGGAAACCAATAAGAGCGATCCCACGGCTTCGAACATCGCAAAGGTCGCACGTTATTTCAACGTCTCTGCCGATTATCTTCTCGGGCTTTCCGATTGAGTTCAAACCTACAACTTCATATTAAATTCTGAAGAGCGCATGCCGCCTTATTCATCCCGTGACCCGGGGTATCTCACCTACGATTCTGCCTTTCAACGGCAGAATTTTCTTGCATTGCGGGCTCATGCACGAGCCGTCTTCGCCGCGGCATCCGCTCTTAAAAAGAAGTTTTCCCACTCCCGCTGTCCCTGCATCGGGAGTTTTTTTGCGGCATTCTCCCATGCTTTATGCACCGCTTCCCCGCTCTCTTTTGAAAAGAGCGACTGCACGCGAAGATATGCACAGCTCCCCTTTGCCCCTTCCGCCGACGTCAGGAGCGCTTCCGCCCCATCGCGGCAGCCGAAATGAGCCAGCACGCAGGCACAGTCCGCGGCAAGTTCTCCCGCCTCAAAGGAAGGCAGGTACTCCAAAAGCCCCGAAAGCCGTTCTGCACACAAGAGCGCCTCCTCCCTTTCATTCAGGAGCGTCGAGCGCATCATGCGGAGGGATAAGAGCGACAAAAAAGCGGGATCGTCCTCGCGGACGACGGGAACATCGTAAAGGATCGAGCGCGGCACATCTGCAAAGCAGCCCTTTGCAATGAGGCTCTGAACGCGGAATACGGCAAAGGTGTTTTGTGCGCCGTTCTCCCCTTTTACAAGATCGAGCGCAAACTTTCCGTCCGTCTTGCCTGCGGGAAGCTGCATGGGGAGCAGTTCCGTTACGCACTCATACAAATTGAGCGGTGCGAGCGCGGCAAAGAAGAGAAGCCCCCACGAGGCGGGAAGCAGCAAAAAGCACAGAATGCCCGCCGCGGCAAAGAGGAAGTTGAATGCCGCCCCGCCCAGCGTATAGAAAAGCAGCCGCCCTTTGAGGTGTTTTTCCCCTACGGGATACATTTCGCATGCGCCCGCATAGGCAGCGTTCGGGACAAAGGAAACTTTTTTCCCGAACCGCGCAAAGCGCACGAACCCGACCGCAAAGGAGACGGGGCAAAAGCCTGTCAAAAGCCCCAAGACAAGATGCCCGAGCTCATGGATGAGATAGTGCGCCTGCAAAACTGCCGCCGAAATACACACAAGCGCGCAGACAAGCACCCTGCTTCCCGCACCGACGTCCCCTTTGAGGATGAGGAGAATGGTCAGAGCAAGCGCCGCCGCAAGCAGCACATACTGCGCCACGCGATAAATGGAAAGTTTCTGCCGCGCCGTCATTGGATCCCCTTATAGGCAAGATAGCCCTCGAGATTATCGGAATCGGAGACGACGAGCTCGTCCCGCTCCAACTTTTCCAAGACGGAAGCAAGCAGGAATGCGCCTCCGCCGATGATATCCGCGCGGCGTGCATCCATGCCGGGGAGCTGCTTTCTCTCCTCTGCGGAAAGGGAAAGGAGCTGCGCCGCGAGCGCATGGAGCTCTTTCTTTTTGAGGCAAAAACCCTGCACGGCGGCAGAAGAATACCTCTCAAGCCGAAGGCAGACGGAAGCGATCGTCGTTGCCGTTCCGCCGACGCCATAGACGGGAAGCTCTTTGGGCGCTTCGTTCATGGCGTTGAGAAAAGGCGCGACGGTTTCCTGTAAAAGCGTCTTATCGTCATGGCAGAGATCGAACAGGCGGACAGCGCCCAGGGGAATGCTCACGGAAAAGACGAGTTCCCCCTTCTTTCGGAAGCACACTTCCGTGCTCGCTCCGCCGACGTCGATGATGCCCCCGTCTGCATGTTTCCCGAGCGCGCCGTAAAGCCCGAGCTTTGCTTCCGTATCCCCCGAAAGCACTTCGACGGCGAGCCCCGAAC
>URMI01000196.1 GCA_900548845.1 uncultured Clostridia bacterium
AATAGATCGGTGCCCTGCACGCGGAAGACGCAGGAGATCTGCGAATGCAAGGAAGTGCGGCTCTCATCCCCCCGATGGGGATCGCCGAGCACACGATAAGGGCCGTGCCAGGTCTCGGCGACGGCGGCTTCGGACGGGTTGGGGAAATACCCCGTCGTGCCGGACGTGAGAAGATAGTGCTTCCCGCCCCGCACGAAGTGGGCGGTCGCCTCTCTGACATAGGGCGGGCCCGCGTGCGGGAAGTGCGTCGAATAGTACCCCGTCACGTCGCAGTAGTCGTCCGTAAGATCGGCGATGATGGTCTCCGAATGCACGCGCTCGAAGAAATAGTAGCCCTTGCCGTCGGGGGCAACTGCGAGGTCGAAGTCGCCCGCGCTCATGCCGAGCGGCTTTAAGCCCGTCTTTTTGACGGTGTACGGGCCTAAGAGGCGGTCGGACGTTAAAACGGTCTCCGTCTGCTCGCCGTTTTTTTGCATGATCTTGCACCAGCAGACGTATTTTTTCGTCTTACGGTTGTAGAGGATATGCGGGCGGTCGAGCATCGCCGTCGGGTGCAAAGGCGAAGTTTCGTCTTTTTCATCGGGCGGGATGATGAGGCCCTCGTCCTTCCAATTGTAGAGGTCCTGCGAGGAATAGCAGCGGACGCCCCACGTCCAGACGCCGTTCTTGCCGTCGGTGAACTCTTTGTTTTCGCCGTACCAATAGTAGACGCCGTTTTCAAAGAACACCGAACCGCCGTGCGCCTGGATGGGTTTGCCGTTCGTATCCAGCCACTCTTCGCCGGGGCGGAAACTATGATACATCACTTGTCCTCCAGAAGATGAGCGACCTTTATGAAGAGCTCGGCATATTGCGGCATGGCTTCGACGGCGTTGCTCAAAGGGCGCTCGGTGCCGTACTCACGCATGGGCGCGAACATGGAAGCAGGGATCGCCTCTTCGAGGAGGGCGCGGCACGCTTCATCTGCGATCGCCTCGCCGAAGGTGTGAGAGAGCGCTTTGCGCTCCAGATAGGAAGGATCGTCTTCCGTTTGGTACTCATAGACGCCCGAGCCCACTTCCTGCGTCGTTCCGCCCGGAAGGGAAATGACCGCCGTGGTGTTGACGGGCACTTCGATGCGGTAATGCGCCTTGCCGCCCTCGTAGGAATAAGCGACGGAGACGGCGCCGTAGGGAGTTATGTAGCTTGCGGCGATATTGCCGAGCTCGCGCACGGGATAGGGCTTGACGGAAATTTTCTTGTAACCCGCTTCCAGGCAGTCGATGCCCGCGACTTTGCGATACAGCCAATCCCCCACCGAGCCGTAAGCGTAGTGGTTGAAGGAGCTCATGGCAGGATCGAAGAGGGTGCCGTCGGGGAAGATGGCGTTCCAGCGCTCCCAGATGGTGGTCGCGCCCATTTTAACTTCGTACAGCCACGAGGGGCACTTTTCGCGCAGAAGGAGCTTGGAGGCGATGTCGTGCATGCCGTTTTCCGAAAGGACGTGGCAAAGATAGGGCGTTCCCACAAAGCCCGTGACGAGGTGCTCGTGGTTTTGCTTGAAGCTCGCGCGGAGGCGGGCTTTGATGTCTTCGCGGAAGCGTTCGGGCACGAGATCGAAGCCGAGGGCGAGGACGAGGGCGGTCTGCGTTTCGGAGACGAGGCGGCCGCGTTCCGTCATGAATTCCTTTTGGAAGGAAGCGACGATGTTTTTATGCAGGGCTTCGTACGCGGCGGCATCGTCTTCTTTTTTGAGGACGCGGGCTGCCTTTGCGACGAGCTCCGCCGAATAGGCGTAGTAGGCGGAGGCGATGAAATAGTCGTCGGTCGCCCCCTTGTTGTCTTCGGGGTCGTTCCTGTCAAGCGCGAGCCAATCGCCGTACTGGAAGCCCGAAAGCCAAAGATCGTTCTTCGAGTGCAGGCGGATGTACTCAACCCAGTCTTTCATGCTCTCGTACTGGCGGGCAAGAAGGCGGGTATCGCCGTAGACTTCGTAGACAGTCCACGGGCAGACGGTGGCGGCATCGCCCCAGGCGGATGTGCCGAAATCGTTGACGGGGATGACGTTTGGCACCGTCTGCGGAACGCCCTTTTCGACGGTCTGTTCGGCGGCGACGTCGCCCAGCCATTTTGCAAAGAAGGGCGCGACGTTATAGTTGAACGTCGACGTGCGGCAGAAGACCTGCGCATCCCCCGTCCAGCCGAGGCGCTCGTCGCGCTGCGGGCAGTCGGTGGGAAGATCGAAGAAGTTGCTCCGCTGCCCCCAGACGATGTTCTGCTGCAGGCGGTTTACAAGGGCGTGTTCGCAGGTGAAGGAGCCCGTCTTCTGCATATCGGTGTGCAGGACGAGGAAGGTGAAATCTTCGGGGCGGACCTTGTCGATGCCCTCGACGCGGAGATAGCGGAAGCCGTGGAAGGTGAAGTGCGGGCGGAACGTCTCTTTGCCGCCTGCCAGGATGTAAATATCCTGCGCTTTGGCGGCGCGGAGGTTGGCGGTGTAGAAATTGCCCTCTTCATCGAGCACTTCGGCGTGGGAGAGGGTGACCTTCTGTCCGCGTACACCGTTCACCGTAAATTCCACGATGCCCGTGGCGTTCTGGCCGAAGTCGATGACCTTCTCCCCCTTCGGCGTTACGATGAGCTGTTTGCCCGTGATGCGTTCGGTGACGCGGACGGGCTCGTCGATCTGCGCCAAAAGGTTCTCCTTCGGATAGGAGACGACTTCGACGGGGAAACTTTCTTTTGCTTCGAAGGTGGCGTCGAAGAGTTCGCCGTCCTGGAATTCGGAGAAGCGGAGAGCGCTCTCCTTTGCCGTCCACGTTTTGTCGGTCGTGAGAGTCTGCTCGGAGCCGTCTTCCAACGTGAGAGCGAGCTCTAAAAGGAGGGCGTTTTTGTCGCCGTAGTTGTTTTTGGTGTGAAAATAGCCCACGACGCCCGAATACCACCCCTTGCCGATGAGCGCGGAGAGGGTGTTTTCGCCCTCATGAAGGAGGGAGGTGACGTCGTACGTTTCGTATTGCAGGCGGTGGGAATAGCTCGTCCAGCCGG
This sequence comes from uncultured Clostridia bacterium, assembly GCA_900548845.1. Lineage (GTDB taxonomy): Bacteria > Bacillota > Clostridia > Christensenellales > Borkfalkiaceae > Gallimonas. The sequence goes on from URMI01000196.1 coordinate 3,028, forward strand.
GGGCGTCGTAGTCCTCCCCCACCCGCTTGCCGTTGACAAAGAGCTCCATGACGCCGAGCGCCGTCGCGTAGATGCGGGCGCGGA
>URMI01000197.1 GCA_900548845.1 uncultured Clostridia bacterium
TGTGCTCTTCCGATCTAAGTCGCTCTCTGACTACCGCGCAGAGGCAGCCGTCTCCTGCGGGGCGGGCGAACTGTGCTCCCTGCGCGAAGAGCTCGAATCGTGCGGGTACGTCTCCCTCGAGGAGATGGACGTGCGCCTCGAAGAGCTCGAACGCGAATACAAGCTCAACGAAGAGAAGATCGCGGCGCTCCGCGAAACGCTCGATTCCCTTCCCGAAGGCAGCGGCACGGGCATTTCGGCAGACGGCTCCGTCGCGCAGATGATCGCCGAGCTCGTCGTGCGCAACGTGCAGATCAAGAACGAGATGAGCGCCCTCAACGAGACCGACATCACCGCCTTCGAAGGCAAGGTGCAGAAGATGTATGCTTCCATGCAGACGGCGGCGGAGAACTTGAAGAGCGTCACCGTCGCCCTCTACGAGCGGGAAGCGACCGTCCATTTTGCGACCTACCGCGCCGTCATTTCGGGCGGCATCAGCCTTGCCGTCGTCGCGGCGGCGGGCTTCATCCTCGGCTTCCTCATCGCTTCCGTCGTCGTCTGCCGCGTCGAATACGGCAGGCAGAAGAAGCGCGAAGAAAAAGAAGCGGGCGACCGGCTGCCGCCCGCCCCTTGGGAGAAGCCTTCTCAGGACGCGTAAAGAATATGCCAGACCGCTTCTTTGCCTATCTCCTTCTCTGTGCGGACGGGAGCTATTACGCGGGCTATACCACCGACCTTACGCGCCGCGTCGCCGTCCACAATGCGGGGAAGGGCGCAAAGTACACGAAGAGCCGCCTTCCCGTCACCCTCGTCTACTTCGAGGAGTTTGACAGCGAGCACGCCGCAAAAAGCCGCGAATGGCACCTGAAGCGGCTTTCGCATCGGGAAAAAGAGGCGCTCGCGGGAAAGACCGCAACGGAGTCATCATGTTAAAACACCACGAAGAGAGCATCAGAAACCTCGTTTCCTACTATAAGGACGGGGAGGGCGTCATCGCCGTCATCCTGGACGGCTCCATCGTGCACGGCAACGCGCGGCCCGATTCCGACATCGACGCCGTCATCGTCGTCACGGAGGAAGAATACGAAACGCGTAAGAGGGAAAACCGCCTTGCCGAAGTCGTCACGGGGCACTGCACCTATGAGGGCGGCTATTTCGACGTCAAGTTCAAGAGCAAAAAAGTGCTGGAACTTGCGGCGGAGCGCACGAGCGAACCCACCCGCAACGCCTACCTGGGCGCCGTCACCGTCTACACGAAGGACGAGGGCATTCCGGGCATTATCGAACGCATCTCCGCCTATCCCGAAGGGGAAGTCGCCGCCAAAGTGCGCTGCTTTAACAGCAATTTGCAGCTCAACCGCGGCTATTTCCTCGCCTGCGTCAAGGAAGACAACGCCTACATGCGCGCCCATCTCGCTCAGGAGATCGTCTACTCCGTCTACCGCCTCATCCTCCTCGAAAACCGCGTGCTCTTTCCCTGCAACCGCCGTCTCGAAGACACCGTGCGCGCTTGCCCTCATCGCCCCGCAGACATTTTAGAGCTGGGCGCCGCCTTCCTGAAGGACATTTCTACAGAGAAGTGCGAAGCGTTCGTCACCGCCTTTTGGGCGCAGAGCGCGCTCCCTCTCTCCGATGACGTGAGCGAAAACTGCTCGGCTTACGTTCATTTTTACGAAGATTGGTGGATGGAAGAACGTCCGCCCTTCCCCAACGAATGGTGAGGTTTGCCGCCCTCCGCTTCACGGAGGATGAAAACATCCGGGACCGCGTCTATTGGTACCGCTGCGCCTTCGAAACAAAGGCAGGGGAGCGGGTGCTCGCGCCCGTCGGCTCGCACGATCGGTTGCAGTGCGCCCGCGTGGAGCGCGTCCTTTTCGCAGAAGAAGGGGATGCGCCCTACGATATGGCGCTTTTGAAAGACGTTGCCGCGCCTTTGGGCGCCCGTTCCTTTTTGTGGGAGGGCAGGACTTGCTTTGAGCTCGGCGGCGTGCGCTACGATCAGAAGCGGTTCACCCGCTTTCACGTCTTTGCCTGCCTCTTCGGTGAGCCGCCCGCCTCCGTGCCCGCAGGGTACGCCCTCGTCCCCGTCTCGGGCGGGGAGGACTTTTTTGAACGGGAGGAGACGTTCGAACTCTTCGCCCGCCTTGCCGCTCTTCGCGAAGGCGCGCTTCTGTGCGGCGAAGAGGGGACGCTCAAATTGCTCGCCTCTGCGCTTTTGGAACTTGCGGGGGCGCAGGGCAAAGTGCGCGTTTCTCCCCTCGGCGCAGAGGGGTACCTTACCGATCTCGGCTATCCCAAAGAGGTGTTGGAGCGTTTGAAGACCAGGCTCCGCTGATTAAATATGCTGTTTTCCAGATCCAAAAAGAAGATCCTCATGATCGCCACGGGCGGCACCATCGCCTCCAAACCCACGGGCAGCGGGCTCGCGCCCGCGCTCACTTCGGAAGAGCTGTTGGAGTGCGTGCCCGAGATCGCAGAATTTTGCTCCGTCGAGACGGTGCAGCCCTTCAATCTCGACAGTACGGACGTCTACTTCCCGCACTGGCTGAAGATCGCCGCGATCGTCGAAGAAAACTACCGCGCCTTCGACGGGTTCGTCGTCACACACGGCACCGATACGATGGCGTACACCGCGGCGGCGCTCTCCTACCTCATCGAAGGGAGCAGAAAGCCCGTTGTTCTGACGGGCTCGCAGAAGTCCGCATATCTTCGCGATACCGACGCCCGCCGCAATCTTGTCGACGCCTTCCGCTTCTGCGCGGACGACGGGGCGTACGGCGTCCGCATCGTCTTCGACGGCAACGTCATCCTGGGCACCCGCGCGAGAAAGACGAGGACGCGCAGCTACAATGCCTTTACGAGCGTCGATTTCCCTTCCGTCGCCGTCATGCGAGACGGGGAGCCCTTCTATTACCTGCGCGGAGAAAAGCCGCGCGGCATGCCCGTCTTCCTGCACGCGCTCAACGAGCGCATCTTCGTGCTCAAAATGACGCCCGGGCTCGATCCCGCCATTTTTTCCTACCTCGAAGACAGGTGCGACGGGCTCATTTTAGAGACGTTCGGTTCGGGTGGTCTCCCCAACTATAAGGAAGACGCCTACTTCGACGCCGTCAGATCGGCAGAGCGT
>URMI01000198.1 GCA_900548845.1 uncultured Clostridia bacterium
CTTATTGCAGACAGGTTAATATAAATTACTATCCCTATGGCCAAAGCGATTGCTTTCGCGCCGATATTTTGCGAATTCAGCCTGTTCAGCGTAACGGAATACAGCGGCGTCGCCCAACGCAAAACAATGAAAACGCCGATCAGCAAGAACACGGCAACCGCGCCGATCACGAATGGAACGCCGATCTTTTCGGGGGCTTTGAAATAACGGGGAAAGAAGATCAGGTTGAATACGCCGAGCAATACCGCACCATTGCCGACCAAAGCAAGATTTGCCGAGATACCCGCTTGATTGACATACTGCTCCGCAGGCAAAACAGCGCCTTTGACTGCGCCGGCGATCCCGACAAACAGCAAAATGATACCTTGCAGCCCGAATACCACAAGCATCTTTGCAATGGGGATATGCTCCTTTTTTACGGGCAATGCGCAGGAAAATGCAATATCGCCGTTTTCTCTTCCCGTTATACAGCAGAAAAATACCGAAAGGCAGGAGAAAAAGAAAATGACTTCATAGGGATAATTCGGCACAAATACAAGCGCGGCAAAGATGAGAAAGATAAAAGCCGTAGGATGCATACAAAGAGCTAATTCTTTTCTAATCAAATTCAGCATACCCATTCCCCCTCGTTTGCTTTTTCTAAATGTACGATGATATGATCGATCGTTGCGTCGGATACGGTAACATTTGTTGATATTTGCATATCACGGGGCAGCAGACCTTCATAGCCTTCTTTGACCGCCTTTACGCCGATGGCTTTGGCAGCCGTCGCGTCTGCAAGAGAAGAAAAACGCGCCAACCGGTATTTCCCGAGCAACTCTTTCAGCGGGCACGCTGCAAGGAGCTTGCCCTGCGAGATATAGACGATGTCGTCGGCAATTCGCATTAGGTCGGACGTGATATGCGTAGAAAAGAGGACGGAAACGCCTTCCTCCCGCACAAGCTGCAAAACAATGTCGCAGAACTCTTCACGCGAAAGCGGATCGAGCCCGCTCGTCGGTTCGTCCATGATGAGCAGCTTTGCTCCGTGCGAAAAGGCGAGGGCAAGCGCAAACTTTACCTTCATGCCCTCGGAAAGCTCTTTGACCTTCTTTCGTTCAGACAAATCGAATTGCGCAAGCAGTCTTTCATACTTGCCTTGATCCCACGCCGGATAAAAGGGTGCGTACGCCTTGCGAATAGAAACAAGCGTGTTCATGGGATAATAGCGAAAACCGCCGCCGACATAGCCGATCATCTGCTTTGCCGCAAGTTCATCCACATCCATATTCTTTCCAAAGACGGCGACATCTCCTTCTGTTGCGATAAGCTGCAATATACCTTTTATAGTCGTACTTTTTCCTGCGCCGTTTCTGCCGATGAGCCCGACGATATGCCCCTGCGGTACGCAAAAGCTGACCTTATCAAGCGTGAATTCGGGATAGACTTTCGTCAGTCCTTTTACTTCAAGCGCATTCATTTTTGCTCGCCGTCCTTTACATGATTGACAGCCTTCCAAAACGATTCCACATAGGAAAACGGCTGCAAGGCAATGCCTTGCCCTTTGTCCGCCATCAAGACCAGCGAATCTCCCGGGTTCAGCGAAAACATATCACGCACCTCTTTAGGGATGACGATCTGCCCTTTGGGGCCGATCTTGACCGTTGCCAGAAATTTACCTTCGGGGAAATTTTCCATTGTTTGCTCCTTTGAGTATAATTCGTATTACTTTTCTTACTTATTATAACATATCATACACGATCTGTCAAGAAAACAATAAGATATGATCGATGATCGACGCGATCAAATATCCGATGCAGTGCAGAAACGCGCCGCCTTTCCGCCCGCCCTGCTTTTCGGCGCCCGCCCTTGCCTTTGGGGAAAAGTTGTGCTATAATGGCGGCAAGGGGGATGGTATGATCAACTTTTCGCACCTCGAACGCTACCGCGAGGGCAACCGCCTGGAAGCCAAGCTCGCCGTGGGCGGGCTGCCCCAGAGCCTGTGGGAGACGTACTCCGCCTTCGCCAATACGGAGGGCGGGGTCATTCTGCTCGGCGTCGAGGAGCGGCCCGATCATTCCCTGCACCCCGTCGAGCTCCCCGACCCCGACAAGCTCATCGGGGAGTTCTGGAACATCCTTGGCGACCGGCGCTTCGTGAGCGCCAATATTTTAAGCCGCGGCGACGTGCGCGTGCAGAAGGCGGGGAAATGCCGCATCGTCGTCATCGCCGTTCCGCGCGCCGAAGGGAAGGACAGACCCGTCTATCTCGGCCCCGACCCGTACACGGGCACCTACCGCCGCAGCGGGGAGGGCGACTACCGCTGCACCCGCGAGGAGGTGGACGCGATGCTCAAAGAGCGCCCGAAAAGCGGGGCGGCACCTGAGGAACGACACTTATGACGACACTCTATTTCGTGCGGCACGGCGAGAGCCGCGCCAATGTGGAAAAAGTATTTACGGGGCAGACGGACGTACCGCTCTCCGACCGCGGCATGCGGCAGGCGGAAGAGCTGAAAAAGCGCCTGCTTGCCCTGAAACCGGACGCCTTCTTTTCGAGCGACCTTCTCCGCGCCGTGCAGACGGTGACGCCCGCGGCAGAGGCGCTGGGGCTTGCCGTCCGCCCCGAGAAGGGCCTCCGCGAGATCGACGGCGGGCTGTGGGAAGGGAAGCACATCGATGAAATCGCCCGCGCCTATCCCGAAGACTACGCCCGCTGGACGGAGAACATCGGGCTTGCACGCTGTACGGGCGGGGAATCGCTCGAAGAGGTGCAGGCGCGCGGACTTGCCGCCGTCCTGCGCATCGCCCAAGAAAACGACGGGAAAGCCGTCGTCCTTGCGACACACGCCGCGATGATCCGCGCCCTCACCTGCGCCTTCCGCGGACTGCCGCTTTCCGAGATGCAGCACATCCCCTTTGTTCCCAACGCCTCTCTGAGCGAAGTGCGTTTTGAAAGCGGCGCATTTACGATCGGACGCTATGCCGACGTCTCCTTCCTCGGAAGCGATGTCACCCGTCTCCCCGAAAACATCTGAGCGCTGCGCCGCACGATCATCACGACGATACGACAAGGGGGCGGGGCGCGCCGCAAGCGGCGCGCCCC
>URMI01000199.1 GCA_900548845.1 uncultured Clostridia bacterium
CTCTTTCCCTACACGACGCTCTTCCGATCTCGGAAGCGGCGGATGTTTCCGCCATCGTCGTCTCGGAAGAGACGGGGATCGTCTCCGTCGTCAAGCGCGGCGAGATCACCCGCTATGTCGATTCGGAATCGCTCAAAAAGTTCCTGCGCGACTACTATTGGAAGGAATTTAACACGGAGGGCAAGCGGTCATGACGTTCGGTAAATTATTGAAGGGGCTTTTCACCAAGAATATCGTGCTCAAGCTCATCGCACTCGCTTTGAGCCTCGTCACGGTCATCATCGTCAACATCATCTGAAAAGCATATGAAGAACTGTTTCAGGATCCCGCGGGTGCTCCTGCCCCAGAAGGGATTTCGGAAGTGGGCGGTCATCGCCTGCGATCAATTCACCTCCGACAGGGGGTATTGGGAGCGCGTCGCAAGGGAAGTGGGCGACGCGCCCTCTGCGTTTCATATGATCCTCCCCGAAGTGTATTTGGGCGAGAACGACGAGGAACGCATCGAAAATATCCACGAGAGTATGCGCTTCGCCCTCGAAGAGGGGTGGATGCATAAGGCGGCGCGCGGGCTGGTGCTCGTCGAACGCACGACGAAGGCGGGCGTGAGAAAGGGGCTCCTTGCCTGCATCGATCTCGAAGAATATTCCTACGAAGAGGGCGCTTCCTCGCTCATCCGTGCAACGGAAGAGGTCGTTCCTTCCCGCCTTCCCGCCCGTGTGGCGGTAAGAAGGGGAGCGCTCGTCGAATTTCCGCACGCGATGGTCTTTTACCGCGACAAGAAGGATAAGCTCATGCGCGCGCTCGAAAAAGAGGACCTCGAAAAGCTTTACGACTTCGACCTCATGGAGCACGGCGGGCATCTTACGGGGTGGTTTCTCCCCGAAGACATCTCCATCGACGCCCTGCACATGTTATCGGGGCTTGCGAGCCCCTGCTTTGCGGTGGCGGACGGCAATCATTCGGTGGCAGCCGCCAAGGCGTATTGGGAGGAGGTCAGGGAAAAGCTCCCCGAGCGCGAGCGCCGCAACCATCCCGCCCGTTTTACGCTCGTCGAGATGGTCAACGTCTTCGACGAAGCCATCGCCTTCCATCCCATCCACCGCCTTGTGAAGGAGACGGATGCCGAGGCGTTCTGTTCGTATTTTGCGGGCAAAGTGCCCTGCACAAGGCAGGGAAGGACGCTTTATCCCAAGATCGCTTCCGCGCCCGAGTGCGTTTTCCGCACGGACGAGGCGATCGCGGAATATCTGAAACACAACGAAGGCAAAGTGGACTACGTCCACGGCGACGAATTTTTGAAGGACCCGGGTGAGGACTGCGCGGCGATCGCCATGCCCGAGCTCGACAGAGAAGAAATTTTTACGACCCTCAAGAAAGGGAAGCGGTTCCCGCGCAAGACGTTCTCCATCGGCGAGGCGGAAGACAAGCGCTACTACTTAGAGGGCAGGGAGATCAGCTATGATTAAGGTTTGCAAATTCGGCGGCACGTCCATGGCGGACGGCATGACCATGCGGCGCGTGAAGGACATCTTCGAGAGCGATCCCGAACGCAGATACATCGTCGTTTCGGCGCCCGGCAAGCGGTTCAGCGGCGACATCAAGGTCACCGACCTTCTCTACGAGACGCACAAAGAGGTGGAGGAGACGGGCAGCTGCGGCGAGGCGTTCGAAAAGATCTGCGCCCGCTTTTCGGGCATCGTGCAGGAGCTCAAGATCGATCTCGATATCGAAAGCATCCTGCAGGAGACGAAGAAAGCGATCGAAGAGGAAAAGTCTGCCGACTTTGCGGCGTCCCGCGGGGAGTACCTTTCGGGGCGCATCATGGCGGCGCTTTTGAATATCCCGTTCATCGACGCGCGCGACGTCATCAAATTCGACGCTTCGGGCAAGCTGGAAAGCGTCCGCTCCTTCGAGCTTCTTGCCCGCGCTCTTTCGGGCAAGCCCAAGGCGCTCGTCACGGGCTTTTACGGCGAGGGCGCGGATGGAAAGGTCAAGACGTTCTCCCGCGGCGGCTCGGATATCTCGGGCGCCATCGTGGCGCGTGCGGCGGGGGCAGCGCTCTATGAGAACTGGACGGATGTCAGCGGCTTCCTCGCGTGCGATCCCCGCATCGTCGAAAACCCCGTGCCCATCCGCTCGCTCTCCTATAAGGAGCTGCGCGAGCTTTCCTACATGGGCGCGAACGTCCTGCACAGCGAGTCCATCTTCCCCGTGCGCGAGGCGGATATCCCCATCCGCATCAAGAACACCTTCCGCCCCGAGGATGAGGGCACGCTCATCATGCCCACGTCCAAGTACCGCTTTTCGGGCAGGACGGTCACGGGCGTTGCGGGCAAGAAGAACTTTACCGTCATCTTCGTCGAGAAGTCGCTCATGAACCTCGAGATCGGCTTTGCCCGCAAGATCCTGACCGTGCTCGAAAACCACGGCGTCTCCTTTGAACATATCCCGACGGGCATCGACACCATGTCCTTCATCATCGACGGCGCCCATCTTCCGAACGGCGTGCTCGAGCAGATCATTTCGGAGATCAAGGAGTCCGTCCACCCCGACCAGATGCGCGTGTTTGACCGCATCTCCCTCATCGCGGTCGTCGGCCACGGCATGAGCCGGAACGTCGGTACTTCGGCGCGCGTCTTTTCCGCCATTGCGGGGGCGGGCGTCAACGTGCGCATGATCGACCAAGGCTCTTCCGAGCTCAACATCATCGTCGGCGTCGACGACGACAACTACGAGCGCACCCTCCGCGCCGTCTACGAAGAGTTCTTCACGGGCGCGGAGGAGATCAACTAAATTCACGCTGCTTTGCGTGAGCAAAAGGATAGGAAGCAAAGTTCAGATAAAATCAACGGGCGGCAAATGCCGCCCGTTTTCGTTTTACCTTCTTATTCCTCACGGCATTTGTTTTGCGAAGCAAAAGAAATGCGTGAACATAAAAATAAAATCCCGCGAGGAGGGTTGCCCTCCGCTGCGTCTCGCGCGGTAGAACCCGCGCTCGCACGGAAATTTCCCCACAATGGGAAATTTCCCTGTGAACAAAAGGCAAAGAGCCCACCGGGCTCTTTGCAAGATCGGAAGAGCAC
>URMI01000200.1 GCA_900548845.1 uncultured Clostridia bacterium
CATCGATAAGATCATGCGCGCTTCGGAAGAAGAGCTTTCTCAAACGCCCGGCATCGGGAAGAAGCTCGCGCATACCATCCGCGCATATTTCGAGACATTATAACTTATGAAATACGATCTGTTCATTTCCGACTTCGACGGCACCCTCGTCAGGGCGGACGGCACCATCTCGGAGCACACCAAAGAGGTCATCGCAAAATATCGCGAACAGGGCGGCATTTTCACCATCTGCACGGGGCGCATGGTCCCGTCCATTCTGCCGCGCGCCAGAGAGCTCGGCATCACCTCGGGCCCCGTCATCGCCTTTCAGGGCTCCGTCGTCTACGATATGGGCACGGAACAAGTGCTCTCATCGGGGCATTTCCCTCTGCAGGCGGCGCTCCCGCTTATCCGCATGCTGGAGGAGGAGAACCTGCACATCCACATCTACACGCTGTGGCACCTCTATACCAACATCCGCGACGAGATGCTTGCCCTTTACGAAAAAGTGTGCGGCGTCCGCTGCGAAGCGCCCGACTGCCCGCTTTCGGAGTTTGCAGAACGAGAGAAGCTTGAGATCGTCAAAGTGCTCGTCATGGTGCACCCCGAAAAGCGGGAAGCCCTGCGCGAGCGGCTCTCTCAAAGGCTCGGGGAGGAATATTATGTGACGAGCTCTTCCGAATGGCTCGTCGAGGTCATGCCCGCGGGCGAAAACAAGGGGAAGGCGGTCACCTTCCTTTCCCAATACTATCATATCCCCAAAGAACGCATCGCGGCGGCGGGCGATCAGCTCAACGATCTTCCTATGCTCGAAGCGGCGGGCGGGAAGTTTGCCGTTTCGAACGGCGTGGAAGCATTGAAACGCGCGGCGACAGTCATCCCCTCCAACGAGGAGGACGGCGTTGCCTATGCGCTCGAACAGTATGTGATGAAGGGGCCGTCGCCCGAAGGAGGACAGCAATGAACGAACACTTTTTCCCGACCGTCACGGTGATGCTCGATAAGTTTGCGAGCGATCTCGAGGTCGAAATGCTGTATGCGGGGCGCGGCATCGTCAAGCTCAGCAGCATCAGCGTCGACCGTCCCGGTCTGCGCCTTGCGGGCTTTTTCAGCTATTTCGATACGCAGCGCATCCTCGTCATCGGGCTCACCGAGCATGAATACCTTCGTTCCTTCTCTTCGGAAGAGCGCAAGGAAAAGATCAAAAAGCTCTTCGACTGCGGCGAGATCCCCTGCGTCATCTTCTCGCGCGATCTGCCCGTTCTGCCCGAATTCATGGAATTCGCGCGGGCGACGGCAACGCCCATCTTCCGCTCCTCGCGCCTCACGACGATGGTCATGGCAGACCTCGTCGCCTATCTTTCGCGGCTGCTCGCGCCCACGACCACCGTTCACGGCGTTTTAATGGATGTCTTCGGCGTCGGCATCCTCATCACGGGTTCATCGGGCGTCGGCAAGAGCGAGACGTCGATGGAGCTCATCAAGCGCGGACACCGCCTCGTCGCGGACGATTCCGTGCTCATCAAGCGCGTTTCGAGCGGACTCGTCGGCACCGCGCCCGAGCGCATCCGCTATTTCATGGAGCTGAGAGGCATCGGCATCATCAACGTGAAAAACATGTACGGTTCGGGTTCCATCCTCGACGAAAAGCAGGTCGAAGTCATCATGGAGCTCGAGCACTGGCAGCGCGATAAGCAGTACGACCGCATCGGCGGCGAAAAGCTCACCGAAGAGATCTTAGGCGTCAAAGTACCCAAGCTCATCGTTCCCGTCAGCCCCGGGCGGAATTTGTCTATCCTCATCGAAGTCGCCGCCCGCAACCAGCGCCTCAAAAACATGGGCTACGACGCGGCGCAGGAACTCATCCAACGCACCATCGGCAGATGAAACAAGAACTTTTAGCCCCCGCGGGGGACATCGCCTGCGCAAAGGCTGCCTTGGCGGCGGGCGCAGACGCCATCTATCTGGGACTTCCCGCATTTTCCGCGCGCGCGGGTGCGGGAAATTTTGCGCTGTCCGAATTTTCCGAAACGGTGCGCCTTGCCCATCTTCTCGGGGCGAAGGTGTACGTCTGTCTGAATACGCTCGTCAAAGACGGGGAAACGGACGCCTTCTTTGAAAGCGCGCTCGCTGCCTGGAACCTGGGGGCGGACGCCCTCCTCATCCAGGATATTTTCTTGGGGAAGGAGCTCAAAAGGCGGTATCCTTCCATGATGCTGCATCTTTCGACGCAGGCGGGCTGCTGCAACGTGTACGGCGCGGAGCTTGCCAAAGAGTACGGCTTTTCGCGCGTTGTGCTTGCGCGGGAGACGCCGATCGGCGACATTGCCGCCATCTCTTCAGTCATCGAGACGGAGGCGTTCGTGCAGGGGGCGCTTTGCTCCTGTTTTTCGGGGCAGTGCTATTTTTCCTCCTTCGCGGGCAACAACAGCGGCAACCGCGGCAGATGCAAACAGCCCTGCCGCAAATTGTATTCCATCGACCGCAAGGGCTTCGAAGAGCGCGCCTATGCGCTCTCTTTGTCCGATCTCAGCGTCGGCGAGCGCGTCAGAGAGCTCCTTGAAGCGGGCGTCGCCTCTCTGAAAATAGAGGGCAGGATGCGGCGGGAGGAGTACGTCTCGGCGGCGGTCGGCTACTACCGCGTCATATTGGACGGAGCGGAGAAAAGCGAGCGTTTGGCGGCGCGCTCCGCGCTTGCCCGCGCCTTCGACCGCGGAGATTACACCGAGGGCCTTGCGTTCGGGCAGGAGAATCTGCTCTCCCGCAATGTGCAGGGGCATATCGGCGAGAGGGTGGGCGTCCTCGAAGTGAAGGGCGGCAGATATTTCTGCCGCGGGAGCGCCCGCAAGGGGGACGGCTTCAAAATTTTGCGCGGCGGGAAGGAAGCGGGCGGCGCCGTGTGCGCCTCGGCGGACGAGCGGGGGTTTTACCTCTCGTCCGAGAGCAAACTGCGCGCGGGCGACGAGGTGCGCATCACGACGGACACCGCGCTCAAAGAAGCGCTCCTCAAACAGGAACGGCGGCGGGAAGTCAGGCTTTTCCTGCGCTTTGTGGCGGGGGAGCCGCCCAAAATGCGCTGCGGCGCATTCG
>URMI01000201.1 GCA_900548845.1 uncultured Clostridia bacterium
GCATCCCCGTCGACTACTGCCCAATAAGACAGGTGAAAAAGCCGCCCAAGGCAAGAGCGGGCTTTGTCGTCTATCACGACTATAAGACCGTCCTGACCGAGCCCGACACGGACGCGAAAGAGCTATGATCTATCTTTCCGAATTTGCCTTTCCCTCATACGACGAGGAATACAGGGCGCGCCTTGACGAAAAGCGCACCTGTTTCAACACGATGTACCCCTTCTTCGTGCTCTCGTCGCGCGGGCTGGAGCGGCTGGATTTTGCGCCCGTCACCCTCCTTTACGGCGGCAACGGTTCGGGCAAGACGACGGCGCTCAACGTCATCGCCGAGGCGCTTTCCTTAAAACGCGACGCCCCCTTCAACCGCTCGAGCTTCTTTGACGACTATGTGAAGCTCTGCAGCTTCCGCACCCTCGCGCCCCTGCCCGAAGAGAGCCGAGCCGTTTCGAGCGACGACGTGTTCGACTACATGCTCTCCCTCCGCGCCGTCAATGAGGGCATCGATGTAAAGCGCGAAGAGCTCTTTGAAGAGTACTTTGAAAAGCGAAGGGGCGGGCCCTTCCGCATGCAGTCGCTCGACGACTACGACGAACTGAAAAAAGTGACGGACGCGCGCAAAAAGACGCTCTCCGGCTATGTCCGCGAAAGCGGCATGGACAAAAACGTGCGCGAACAGTCCAACGGCGAAAGCGCTTACTTTTACTTCACTTCCCGTATCCAAGGGGCGGGGCTCTATCTTTTGGACGAGCCCGAAAACAGCCTCTCCCCGCAAAAGCAGCTCGAACTCAAACAGTTTTTGGAGGAAGAGGCGCGCTTTTTTGACTGCCAGTTCATCATTGCGACGCACTCCCCCTTCCTCCTTTCCCTGCGCGGGGCGAAGATCTACGATTTCGACGGCGATCCCGTGGACGTCAAGCGCTGGACGCAGCTAAATAGCGTCAAGGCTTATTTTGAATTCTTCGAAGCGCACCGCCGCGAATTCCGGCAAAGCCCCCCTTCCAAACAAGAGAAATAGAAGAGCCGCCCCGTGTTGGGGGAACGGCTCTTTGTTTTATACTTTGCGGCGTCACCTTTGGCCGGGCGTGCGGCCCTGCGGATAGAGCGGAAGTTCGAAGAACCCCGTGCACACTTCCTGCGAATACTCCTGTGCGGGCGGGATGGCGCAGTAGCCGTAGCTGGGCACCAGGATCTCTACTTGCATGGAAACTTTCAGGATGACCGTGAGGCAGGCGCTCAGGATGAAGGAGTTGGAGACGGGATCCCACCGCCCCTCGGGCGAGACGCAGGAGGCGATCGCCGAAACGGTGAAGGGCATGACGGATGCGGGCGGCACGAACATCAGAACGTCCTCGTTGAGCACGATGGAACCGAGCGCCTTCCCCTCCTGTCCGTTCGCGTCGAGATAGACGATCTCGATGGGAATGGTGATCTTCGCCTGGATGCGCGCATATTGCCCGTCGGGCTGGCGCTCCACGTTGAGATCGGAGACGATGCCCTCCGAGGAAAGCGAGCGGGCGCTTAAAAAGGTGAGCGGATATGTAGGAGACGCGGGGAGAAAGCTTGCGGGAACGACGGAATAGTTTTCGATGCGCGTCTGCACGATGCCGGCATCAAAGATCTTCTCCGTCTGGATGCACACTTTCTCGCAGAGGCCGTTCAGCGGATTGCCCGTGATCGCCCCGGGGCAATGATCGGATGAAAAGTTGGAGAAAAATGACATGGATAACCTCCGTGAAAAGAACCGTTCGGGTTCTGTTTCATTGTATGCCGCGGTCCTCTTCCGCGTGCCCCGTGCCGTGAGAGACGTTTTTTAATAGTAAGACATGAAAAAAGACCTGCTGTTTTGCAGGCCTTTTTCAAAGGTCATTCCTTCTTTTCGGGAGCGGGAGCCGCAGCTTCGCCTTCGGGAAGAGCCGCGCTTTCCGCTGCGCCCTCTTTTGCTGTCTTGCGCTTTGCTTCTGCTTCGGCAATGGCTGCCTTTGCTTCCTCGCGGAGCTTGCTCACCTTCATGACTGCCTTGATGATGAGGAAGAGCACGATCGCGATGAGCAGGAAGTTGATGACCGCGTTGATGAACGTACCCCAGTCGATGTAGATGGAGTTCACGAGGTCGATGACCTGTGCGCCCGTTTCGTCCGTCGTGTACGCCGTCGAAAGGAAGGTATAGATGCCCGTGAGGGAATCTGCCCCGAAGATGAGCGCTAAAATTTTGTTGATGACGGGCTTCAAGATGTTGTTGCAGAGGGCGTTGACGATCGCCGTGAATGCGCCGCCGATGATGATGCCGACTGCCATGTCGAGTATATTGCCGCGGGCGATGAATTCGCGGAATTCCTTCCAAAAGCCTTTCTTCTCTTGCTTTTCATCTGCCATAGTGTTACACTCCTGTAATTTTTATCTGTATTTGCGGATGAGGCGTTTGAGCCGTCCGAATACTGCCTGAGAGGGAAGGCGGGTGAGCCGCCAGCACCAGTTGCCGCCGTTTGTACCGGGATGGTTCATGCGGCAGCTGTTATCCAGCCCCAAAAGATCCTGCACGGGCACCACCGCAAGGTTTGCCTTGGATGCAAGCGCGATCTCCGTAAACGCCTTTGCAAAGCTTTCGGGCGTGCGGCCGAGGCGGATATCCATGCCGACGAGGTCGAGCTCCTTCGCAACGCGCGAGCGGAAGAGAAGGAATTCTTCGGGAGAGAGCGACTTTACATAGCCCGCAACGGTGTCGTTGTCGTGCGTGCCCGTATAAGCGATGCAGTTTTTATCGATGTTGTGCGGGAGGAAGGCGTTTTCTTCGTTGCCGTCAAAGGCAAAGAGAAGCACCTTCATGCCGGGGAGCCCCGTCCTCTTGATGAGCGAACGCACGCCGTCGTCGATCTCGCCGAGGTCTTCCGCGATGATGCGGGTCTTGTCGATGCCTTCGAAGAGCTCGTCCTTCGGGCCGTCCTGCCACTCTCCGTTGACGGCGGTCTCCTCTCCCGCGTCCACTTCGTAGTAGCGGTCGAGGCCGCGGAAATGGTCGATGCGCACGACGTCATAAGATCGGAA
>URMI01000202.1 GCA_900548845.1 uncultured Clostridia bacterium
CACGATCGTCGATATGTGCACCTCGTCCAACGACTGGCTCAACTACATGGACTGCATGGTCCTGATCCAGAAGATGCTGCAGGACGGATTCATCCTCGAGATCCCGACATCCGACGACCCCCTCTATACCATCACCCCGGAAGGGAGAGAGACCCTCGCCAACTTTTATATCAACATCCCCAAGAGCCGGCGCGAGGAGATCTCCCGCTTCATCAAGACAAACAGCGTCAAATACCGCAAACGGCAGGAATGCAAGTCCGACTACTACCAGAACAAGGACGGCTCTTATACCGTATTTTTGAAGATCCTCGGCAACGTTCAGCCCATTTTGGAGCTCAAATTCGTCGTTCCCGATAAAAAAACGGCGAATTACATCTACAAACAGTGGGAGGACAAGGCGGCCGAGCTTTATTCCGTCGTGAGCGAGACGCTCGTAGACTAAGGAGGCTATCATGATCACATATTCGACCAAAGGAACCTGCTCCAAGCAGATCGTCTTCGATCTGGATGACGAGCACCGCATCCACAACGTGAAATTCATCGGCGGCTGCAGCGGAAATCTGCAGGGCATCAGCAAACTCGTTGAGGGCAGAACGGCAGAAGAGATCGTTCCCCTTCTGAAGGGCATCCGCTGCAGAAACAACACTTCCTGCCCCGATCAGCTTTCAAAGGCGCTCGAAGAACAGCTCAACGCATGAAGATAACAGAAAAAGCGCTCTCCCCGGGAGAGCACTTTTTTTGCTTTTTCGCGGAAAATTCAACATTTTTGCTGGGATTTTCACACCGTTATCACAGAATTTCGACACAAAACAGGCGATTTTCTGCACGTTTTTGCTCGTTTTCACACTATTTAGTGCGAAAAACCGACGCAGTTCCTCGCCTTATTTTCAGCAGCCGCGGTAATGGACGGCGAGCCCGCCCTCGCTCGTTTCTCGGTAGCGCTCGCTCAAATCTTTCCCCGTTTCGTACATCGTCTTGACGATGGTATCGAAGGAGATCTTTCTCGTGCCGTGCAGGACGTGCGCAAGCTCGGCGGCATCGAGGGCGCGCATCGCGGCGACGGCGTTGCGCTCGATGCAGGGGATCTGCACGAGACCGCCCACGGGATCGCAGGTGAGCCCGAGCTGATGTTCGAGGGCGATCTCGGCGGCGTATTCCGTCTCTTCGAGAGAGTAGCCGTAGAGGCGGCAGACGGCCGCTGCCGCCATGCAGGTCGCGGTGCCGATCTCCGCCTGGCAGCCCGCCTCGGCGCCGCTCACGGAGGCATTGTGCTTGACGACGTTGCCCACCATCCCCGCCGCGGCAAGCGCAGCGAGAACAGCGTTTTCGGACAGGTTGTACTTTTTCTGAAGATGATATAAAACTGCGGGAAGGACGCCGCTCGCGCCGCAGGTGGGCGCCGTGACGATGAGCCCGCAGCTCGCGTTCTCCTCCGCGGTCGCAAAGGCATAGCTGCAGATCTCCCGCTTTTCCCGCTCTTCGGGGCTTTCGTTCGGTTGGCGCATGGAGAGCGTCTTTGCCTTTCTCACGACATGGAGCCCGCCCGGGAGCTCGCCCGTTTCGCGCAGGCCCTGTCCGACGGTCGAGCGCATCGTATCCCAAACCTCGCGCAAAAAGTCGCGGAATTCTCCGTCTTCGAAGCGGTAAGCGGCTTCATCGAGCCCGATCCCCTCCTGTTCGCAGTATGCTTTGATCTCGGAAAAGTCACGGAAGGGATAGACTTCTTTCTGCTCCCCTTCCTCCTCTCCTACGGCGCGGATGATGCCGCCCCCCACCGAGAGATAGGTGCGCTCCATGAGCACCTTCCCCTCTTCGTCCAGCCCATAGAAGATCATCGTGTTGGGGTGCGGGAGCGTTTTTGGCGATCTGTCGAAGATGACTTCGGTGCGCTCTTCGCCGAGCACGGAGAGGATGGCGACATCGGTCAGATGCCCCTTCCCCGTGTGCGCGAGCGAACCGAAGAGCACGGCGCGGAAACGGGCCGCCTGAGGACAGCGGCCCAGAAAATCGTGTGCGGCGCGTTCGGGGCCCATCGTGTGAGAACTCGAGGGGCCGCGGCCGATCTTATACAATTCGCGAAGGGAATGCATGAAACACCTGAAACATCAGTTCTTGAAGTGGCGCATGTCGGTGCAGAGCATGGCGATCTCGTGCTTGTTGCAGGCGGCGACGATCTCTTCGGAAGCTTCGCCCGACTGGATGATCGCCGTGATGCCTGCCTCTGCCGCAAGCTCCACGCAAGAAGGAGAGACGATCTGAGATTCGGACGCCATCACGCTGCCTACGCAGTCGCCTGCCTGGTAGACGGCAAGCTCGACCGCCTTCTCGCGCAGCGTCTGTCCGGTGCCGATGCCGCGCGTCACGTCCTCTTCGCCGATGACGACGGCGCTGGAGCGCGCGTGCTTGACGACGCGGTAGTTGAATTCGAGCGCCCTGCGTTCCCCGTCCGTGGGAGCGCGTTCGGTGACGCACTTGATATTGCGGTAAAGTTCGGTGTCGTAAGACTGCACCAGAAGGCCGCCGTACACCTTCTTCATGTCGAAGGTGGAGAACTGCACCTTGGAGCGGATGTCGGGCATTTCAAAGAGGATGAGGTCTTTGCGGAAGCGCAGAAAATCCATTGCCTCGGGGGTAAAGCCGACCGCGGCGACGAGTTCGACTTCGACGGAGCGCAGCTTTTCGGCAAGGCGGGCGTCCACGATGCCGTTGACGGCAAGGATGCACCCCTTCATGCAGTGAGGGTCGGTCTCGTATGCCTTGACGAACGCCTCATAGGCGCTCTCGCCCGTGCCGACCGACGAGACGGCACAGTGTTTGACGGAGACGACGGTGGGCTCCTCGAACTCTTTGACGAGCTCTAAGGCGGTGTTGGCGTCGTTGATGTTGTTATAGGTCGTCTGCCCGCCCGCAAGCTGACGGGCGCGGGCGAGCGAACCTTCCTTTAAGAAGGGCTCGTGATAGACGGCGGCGCGCTGGTGCGGGTTTTCGCCGTAGCGCATGTCCTGTACTTTGACCCACTGACGTGTCAGGCTTTCC
>URMI01000203.1 GCA_900548845.1 uncultured Clostridia bacterium
GGGCCCGACCTTCTTGCGCTTGGGCATGGAGGCGGGATTGAACTTGCTCTCCCCGCTCGTCTTCAGACTGTCGACGTCGACGGCGGCAGGGATATCGGGGATTCCCGCAGGCGAGAGCCCGGGAAGCCCGGGTGCCGCGTTTTGTGCGGGCGCGCTTCCGGAAGTCTCGTTCTGTGCGGGAGCCGCGCTTTGGGCAGGTTCGCTCTGTGCGGGCTGCTGCGCGGGCGCTTCGCTCTGCGCGGGCTGCTGAGGCTGCGCGCTTTGACGGGGCGCGATGCGGGACGCCGTGGGAAGGACGCGCGTTGCGGGGCTCTGCCTGACTTCGATGCGCACTTTCAAGAGCATGGCGACGGTATTCGTCTGGATGCGTTCGATCATCTCGTTGAACATCGCCGAGCCTTCCTGCTTGTAGGCGATGACGGGGTCGGTCTGGCCGTAGGCGCGCAGCACGATGCCCTTGCGGAGCTGATCCATGGCGTCGATGTGGTCGATCCAGTTCCTATCGACGTTGCGCAGCAGGATCTGGCGCTCGACGTCGCCGAAGTTGATGCCCGTCTCCTTCTGAAGGGAGGCGATCTTCTCTTCGTACGCCTTTTCGGTGCGCTTGACGATGTGTTTGATGGCGACGTCGTAATCCCACTTATCGAGCTTTTCCTGCGTCACATAGTTGGTGCCTTCGGGGAGCAGCCGCTGTTCGAGCGCGCGGTTCAAATCATCCACGTTCCACTTGGAAGGCTCGACGTCGGTGTTGACTGCCGCGCGCACGGTGCTTTCCGCATAGTCGGGGATGTACTTCAAGACCTGCTCATGCACGTTCTCGCCGCGCAGCACCTTCATGCGCTGTCCGTACATGATGATACGCTGCTGGTTCATGACGTCGTCGTATTGCAGGACGTTCTTGCGGGCGCCGAAGTTGCGGCCCTCGATCTGCTTCTGCGCATACTCGACGAGGCGGGAAAGAACGCCCGCTTCGAGACATTCGTCCTCCTCCATCTTGCTTCTTTCGTAGATCGCCTTCATCCGCTCGCCGCCGAAGCGCTTCATGAGATCGTCTTCGAGGGAGATGAAGAAGACGGAGACGCCGTCGTCGCCCTGACGGCCGGCACGGCCGCGGAGCTGGTTATCGATACGGCGCGCTTCGTGGCGCTCGGTGCCGATGATGCAAAGCCCGCCCGCTTCGATGACCTTCTTCTTTTCTTCGTCCGTCTGCGCCTTGTAAGTCTTGTAGAGGTGATCGTAGCGGTCTCTTACCGCCTGCGTCGCCTCGTCGAGTTCGGCATACGAAGTCGCAAGCTCGATGGTCTCGTGGTCGACGCCCTCTTCGCGGAGGCGCTTCTTTGCAAGATATTCGGGATTGCCGCCGAGCAAAATATCGGTACCGCGGCCCGCCATGTTGGTGGAGATGGTGACGGCATTATAGCGGCCCGCCTGGGCGACGATCTCCGCCTCGCGCTCGTGGTTCTTTGCATTCAGGATGTTGTGCTGGATGCCGTTGCGGCGCAGAAGACGGGAAATTTCCTCCGACTTTTCGACGGAGACGGTACCCACGAGGATGGGCTGGCCCTTCTCGTGACGGGCGACGATCTCGCGCACGATGGCGCGCTTCTTGCCCTCTTCGGTGGAGAAGATCTTGTCGTCCATGTCGATACGGCGCACGGGACGGTTGGTGGGGATCTCCACGACGTCGAGGGAGTAGATGGTGCGGAATTCGCCCTCTTCCGTCTTGGCGGTACCCGTCATGCCCGAGAGCTTGTGATAAAGGCGGAAGTAGTTCTGGAAGGTGATGGT
The DNA here is from genome assembly GCA_900548845.1 of uncultured Clostridia bacterium. Taxonomy (GTDB): domain Bacteria; phylum Bacillota; class Clostridia; order Christensenellales; family Borkfalkiaceae; genus Gallimonas. Next base: position 1,789 of record URMI01000203.1, read on the forward strand.
CGCGAACGTCTTGTTCTCTTCGCGCACCTTGACGCCTTCCTTGGCTTCGATCGCCTGATGCAGACCGTCCGAATAGCGGCGGCCGATCATGAGACGGCCCGTGAATTCGTCGACGATGATGATCTCGTTGTCTTTGACGATGTATTCTTCGTTGAGGTGGAAGAGCTCGTGCGCTTTGAGCGCCTGCTGGATGTGGTGGTTCAGGGTGACGTTGGCGATATCGGCGATGTTTTCGACATTGAAGAACTTTTCCGCCTTCTCCGCGCCGAATTCGGTGAGCTGCACCTGCTTTTCCTTGCGCTGGATGACATAGTCCCAATTGAGTTCTTCTGCCTTGGCGAGCTTGCGCTCCCCTGCCGCTTCGCGGTCCTTGCGGCTCCTGCCCGTGCGCTCTTCGGCGTCTTTGAGATCGTCGTCGAAGCCGCCCTTTAAGGTGCGGACGAATCTGTCGACCTGTTCGTAGAGGGCGGAGGACTGTTCGCCCTTGCCCGAGATGATAAGAGGCGTCCTCGCTTCATCGATGAGGATGGAGTCCACCTCGTCGACGATGGCGAAGTTGAGTTCGCGCTGCACCATGAGCTTTAAATCGGACTTTAAGTTATCGCGCAGATAGTCGAAGCCGAACTCGTTGTTGGTACCGTAAGTGATGTCGCACTTGTAGGCGGCGCGCTTTGCATCGTCGTCCATGCCGGGCACGACGACGCCCACCGTAAGCCCCATGAAGCGGTGCACTTTGCCCATCCATTCGGCGTCGCGGCGGGCAAGATAATCGTTGACGGTGACGATGTGCACGCCCTTCCCCGAAAGCGCTTCGAGATAGGCGGGAAGCGTTGCGACGAGCGTCTTGCCTTCGCCCGTCTTCATCTCGGCGATGCGCCCCTGGAAGAGGCAGATGCCGCCGATGATCTGCACATGGAAGTGACGCATGCCGAGGACACGTCTGCTCGCCTCGCGGAGGGCAGCAAAGGCGTCGTAGAGGATATCGTCGAGCGTCTCACCGTTCTTGAGACGGTCCTTCAAGACCTCGGTCTGGCTCTGGAGCTCGCTGTCCGTCATCGCCTTGTACTTGGGTTCGAGGCGCTCGACCTCGTTCGCCATTTTATCGAGCTTTTTGAGGCTCCTGCGGCTGTCGCCGTTCTTCATAAAACTAAGTAATCCCATATCTGTTACTCCGCATCGCCCAGATCGGAAGAGCGT
>URMI01000204.1 GCA_900548845.1 uncultured Clostridia bacterium
ATCTAACGCTCCGCACTGTGCATACGTTGAAAGGGAGAGCGGGGGACAGGCGTTTCCGGGCGGCGCAAACAGGCACATTCGACCCGAAAGCGCGCGGCTCGACAAAACTCCCCAAATTCTCCGTGCAAAAATATAGTATCATAACCGAGGTGACAGGGACAAATGATCTTACGGCTGCGTTCGCTCGTGCTTAGCTTTGCCTTGACGGCGGCCGTCGCCCTTTCCGCACTTGCGGCGGGAGCGGCGGGGGCGGAGGAAGTCTTCTGGAGCGGAGCGCGCTCCCTGCCCGTGTACAGTGTGGAGCGGGAGGACAACGCCCTTGCCATCACCTTTGACTGCGCGTGGGGCACCGAGCACACCGACGCCATTTTGCAAGCGCTCGAAGAGGCGAACGTGAAGGCGACCTTCTTCACCGTGCAGTTCTGGGCGGAGGAGCATCCCGACTATCTCAAAAAGATCGACGAAGCGGGGCACGAGATCGGCACGCACAGCGCGACGCACCCCAAAATGTCTCAACTCTCCTTAGAGGCGGTAAAGACCGAGCTTACGACCTCTTCCCGCGCCATCACCGAGGTGACGGGGAAGCCGGTGACCCTCTTCCGTCCGCCCTTCGGCGATTACGACAACGCCGTCATCGACACGTCGCTTGCTTTGGGGCTCATGCCCATCCAGTGGGACGTCGATTCCCTCGACTGGAAGGACCTTTCCGCGAAGGAGATCGCAGAGCGCGTCGTTACGAAGGCAAAGAGCGGGTCCATCATCCTCTGCCACAACAACGGGCTGCATACGGCGGAGGCGCTCCCCGTCATTCTGGATACGCTGCGCGCCCGCGGATTTACGTTCGTGCCCGTCGGCGAGCTCATCTACCGCGAAAATTACACCATCGACCATACGGGCAGGCAGTTCTCCGCCGCAAAGGGCTGACGCGGCTTTTTTTCAGGGAAATACTCATGGAGGTACTCGAAGGATATGGATCACATCATGGAAAAAAACAACAAGGTCTACTTGAGAGGAAGCATCGTGTCGGAAGCCGTCTTTTCGCACGAGGTGTACGGGGAAGGGTTTTACGAGCTGTTTGTGCGCGTGCCGCGCCTTTCGGGGCAGGCGGATATTCTGCCCGTCACCATCTCCGAGCGCATCATCCGCAGCAACGATCTCAAAGAGGGGAGCATCCTCTGCGCCGAGGGGCAGTTTAGAAGCTACAATAAGCTCGAGAACGGGCGTTCGCGGCTCATGCTCACCGTGTTCGTGCGCGACATCGTCGAGGATATCCCCGGGCGCAACCCCAACAGCATTTTGCTCGGCGGGTATCTGTGCAAGCCGCCCGTCTACCGCACCACGCCTTTCAACCGCGAGATCTCCGATCTCCTCGTCGCCGTCAACCGCGCCTACAACAAGTCCGATTACATCCCCTGCATCGCGTGGGGGCGCAACGCCCGCTTCGTGCAGGATCTTGCCGTCGGCTCGCGCATCATGCTCTCGGGGCGCATTCAGAGCCGCGAGTACCAAAAACGCCTCTCCGAGGATGAGGTCGTCACCATGACGGCGTACGAAGTCTCCGTCTCCAAGCTCGCCACCGTCGACGAGGGCGCCGTGCTCGATCTGGAGCAGGAATTCGAATACTACACCTCGCCGGTGGGGCAGTAGGAATTTATGAGGCATTTGCGGGAAACCCCTGCGGAACTGTTCTCGCGGGCAGGGAACTTGCTCGATTTGCCGATAGGGGGAACAAAAAGGGCCGAAGCGTTGTGCTTCGGTCCTTTTGCCGTTCAGTCGTCTTTTTCGTGGTCGGGGAGGGGGTCGGCGTTGAACACCTTTTCCGCGATGCGGCAGAAGGTGCGCGCGTCCTCTTCGCCGATGAGCCCGATGATGCGGCGGGCGAGCGCGAGCGAGCGTTCGTGCTCTTCCAAAAATTCGGGGAGCTTCTTTTTGACGGGCACGACGTAGGTGGTGCGCTTGTCCTCCCCCGTCCTGCGCTCCAAAAACCCGCGGGAAGCGAGCGTGCCGATCGTGCGGTTGACGAGCGATTTGAGCATGCGCGTGCGGCGGCAGATCTCCCCGAAAGTGACCGCGCCCACGCCGTCTTCGCGGTAGCGCTCATAGACGATGGACATGACCACCGCCTCGTTGTAGATCATCTTCTGCGTGATGCGCGTGTTTTTGAGAACGCCCGTGGCGTGGATCCATGCGAGGATGAGGTCCTCTTCGAGCTGCGTATCGCCCTTCTTTTGTTGTTGTTCCGCCATGCGTTCTCTCCTCTTCACTTTGTAAACATTTGTATTATACCCTTTGGCGGGGAGAATGTCAAGGCGGGCGGGCAAAATAATGTTTGCATTTTTGCGCGTGCGGTATTATAATAAAAAAGAGGGCGGCGCGGGCAGCGCACCGCCGGGAGGAGAACGAATATGAAACTGCCGTCTGACGGCGCGATGCTTCTGAGCTTTCTCAACACGAAGCTGCGCGACGAATATTCCTCGCTGGATGAACTTTTGGAAGACTGCGGGGCGGACAGGGGCGAAGTCGAAGAAAAACTGCGCGCGCTGGGGTATGAGTACGACCCTTCGCGCAATGCCTTCCGCTGAGGCGTGGGAGGCTTGCGCCCCGTTGTGGAAATGTGGGCGGGTTATCCACACCGTTTTGTTGAAATGTGGATAAGTCGGGTGGACAGAACTCCCTCAGTCTCATCAGCGGCGGTTGCCGCGTGATGAGCCAGCTCCCCCTCCCTGAGGAGGAGCCTATCATGAGGTGACTCCCTCAGTCACGGTGTCGGGCTTAACAACCCCTCCGTCTTGCCTTCGGCAAGACACCGTCTCGCGCGGTGGAGACCGCCGGGCCGAGGAGACGGGTTTTGGTGATGACTCCCTCAGTTTCGCTGCCAACATCAATGTTGGGCAGCGCCACCGTCTCGGCGGCGCAAGGGAAACGCCGCCTCGGTCAGGGAATGCCCCGAACAATGGGGCATTCCCAAG
>URMI01000205.1 GCA_900548845.1 uncultured Clostridia bacterium
GTAGAAGAGGCCCTTCTGCGCCGAATCGCCCACGGGGTTGATGCCCGTCGAGAAGAGCCCGACGGCGATGGTGCCCCAGAGCCCGTTGACGCCGTGCACTGCGATGGCGCCCACGGGGTCGTCGACGTGCAGTTTCTTATCGATGACTTCGACGGCAACATCCACAAGGATGCCCGCGACGAGACCGATGAAGAAAGCACCCACGACGTCGACGTTCGCACATCCCGCCGTGATGGCCACAAGACCTGCGAGCGAGCCGTTCAGAGTCATCGAAACATCGGGCTTCTTGTTCTTGATCCAGGTGAAGACCATCGTGGAAATGGTAGCGGTCGCCGCCGCGACGGTCGTCGTGACGAGCACCTGCGCGAGCTGTTCCATGCCCGAGGTCGCCGCGCCGTTGAAACCGTACCAGCAGAACCAAAGGATGAAAACGCCGAGTGCGCCGATGGGAATGTTGTGGCCGGGGATCGCGCGAACGAACTTGGCATCTCTGCGCTTTATGGTAGGCTTGCCGTTCTTGTCGAGATACTTGCCGTAGCGGGGGCCGAGGATGATCGCACCGATGAAGGAGGAGATGCCGCCGACCATATGGATGAGCGAGGAGCCCGCGAAGTCGACGTAATAGACGCCCGCGATCTCATTGGTCAGCCAGCCGCCGCCCCACACCCAGTGCGCTTCGATGGGATAGACAACGGCACTGATGACGAGCGAGTAGATGCAGTACGACAGGAACTTGGTGCGCTCTGCCATCGCGCCCGAGACGATGGTCGCCGTCGTCGCGCAGAACACGAGGTTGAAGAAGAAGGTCGACCAGTCGTACGTTGCAAAGTTGGTAAACAGGTCAAGGTTGGGGATGCCGACGAGCCCGAAGAGCGCGTCCTCCCCCATCATGAGCCCCGCGCCGAGCAGCACGAAGACGATCGTGCCGAGGCAGAAGTCCAAGAGGTTCTTCATGATGATGTTACCCGCGTGTTTTGCACGAGTAAAGCCCGTCTCCACCATGGCAAATCCTGCCTGCATGAACCAGACGAGGATGGCGCCGATCAAAAACCAAACGCCCGTCGATCCAAAGATGTCCATTTCATTACCTCCAAAAAATCTTATTCTCTCTGCTTATTTCATTGATGCCTTATTCAGTTGACGCTGAACAACAGGTCGCCGTAGGTCGGGAAGGGCCAGACGGAACGGTCGGTGAGCACTTCGGCGCTGTCCGCAGCCGAGCGCAGCTGCTCCATGACGGGAAGCACCTTCCCGGCAAAGAATGCCGCCTGCGCCCCGGTTTCGGAGACCGCCTGCGCCTCGGCGATGAGGCTCTCGAGCTCCTTTGCCTTCGCGGCAATGGTCGTATTGAGGGAGAGCAGCTCCCTCGCCGTCTCCTCCTCTGCGGGCGTCTCCGCCCCGGGAAGGGCAGCCTTGATGTCCGCAGCCGCCGCGGCGAGCGTCTTGATATATCCGCTCACGGCGGGGAAGATGTCGCGCCGTGCCATATTGAGCATCGTCAGCCCCTCGATGGTGAGCACTTTCGAGTAGTTTTCGAGCATGATCTCGGTTCGGGTGATGACCTCGCGCGCCGTAAATACTTTCATCCGCTCGAAGAGAGAGATATTCTTCTCGTCCGCGAAGTGAGGGAGAGCCTCGGCGGCATTCTTGAGATTGCAAAGTCCCCTCTTCGCTGCTTCCTCCGTCCACTCGGGAGAATAGTTGTTACCGTTAAAGATAATGCGCTTGTTCTCGCGGATGGTCTTAACGACGAGAGCGTGGAGAGCCGCATTGAAATCGGGCGCCTTCTCAAGCTCCTCGGCAAACTGACGAAGGGTGTCCGCCACGATGGTGTTGATGACGATGTTTGGCCCTGCGAGCGAGAAGGAGGAGCCAACCATACGGAACTCAAACTTGTTGCCCGTGAACGCAAACGGCGACGTGCGGTTTCTGTCCGTCGTGTCTTTGGGGATGACGGGAAGGGAATCGACGCCCAGCTGCATCACCTTGCGGCCGCTGCCCGTATACTGCTCCTCTCTGTCGAGGGCGGAGAGGATCTCGCCGAGTTCCTCGCCCACGAACACCGAGACGATGGCGGGCGGCGCTTCGTTCGCGCCGAGGCGGTGGTCGTTGCCCGCACTTGCGACGGAGAGACGGAGAAGATCCTGATGGTCGTTGACCGCCTTGATGACCGCCATCAAAAAGAGCATGAACTGCCCGTTTTCGGCGGGCGTGGTGCCGGGATCGAGGAGATTGAGCCCCGTATCCGTGCCCATCGACCAGTTGTTGTGCTTGCCCGAGCCGTTGATGCCCTCGAAGGGCTTCTCGTGCAGCAGGCAGACGAGGCCGTGGCGGGAAGCGACCTCCTTCATCACCTCCATCGTGAGCTGGTTCTGATCGGACGCAACGTTGATGGACGTGAAAATGGGCGCGAGCTCGTGCTGTGCGGGGGCGACTTCGTTGTGCTTGGTCTTGGCGAGGATGCCGTACCGCCAGAGCTCTTCGTCGAGCTCCTTCATGAACGCCGACACGCGCGGCTTGATGGGACAGAAGTAGTGATCCTCGAGTTCCTGGCCCTTGGGCGGCTTGGCGCCGAACAGCGTGCGGCCCGTGAAAATGAGGTCCTTTCTCTTTTCGTAGACGGCGCGGTCGATGAGGAAGTATTCCTGCTCCGCGCCGACCTGCGCGATGACGCGCTGCGCCGTCGTGTTGCCGAACAGCCGCAAGATGCGCATCGCCTCGCGGTTGAGGGCCTCCATGCTCTTCAAAAGCGGAGTCTTCTTGTCGAGCACTTCGCCGCTGTACGAGAAGAACGCCGTGGGGATATAGAGGGTGCCGTCCTTGACGAATGCAAAGGACGTGGGATCCCATGCAGTATAGCCGCGGGGCTCGAAGGTGGCGCGCACGCCGCCCGAAGGGAAAGAGGATGCATC
>URMI01000206.1 GCA_900548845.1 uncultured Clostridia bacterium
CGCTCTTCCGATCTTTCCAGATAGCGCTTGCCCTTGACGTCGTACCGCTTGAAGGGGTAGAACAGGAAGCTGCGGCAGAGATATTCTACATAAGCGCCGCACGTCTTATCGTTTGTCTTATAAGTGTTGGAGGTGAGCGTGTTTGCGATCTTGCGGATAGACGTCTTGCTGCCGATATTGTCCATCAAAAAATCGGCGATCATGTTCAGCAGATCTTCGTTTTCGATTCTGAATTTGGTGACGATATCCTTCGTGATGGTCGTGCGGACGATGCCCGCAAGGTATTTCCTTGCGTCTCTTTGATCTTTGTAGAGATACGAGCCCGACATCCCGCCTTCGATCACATAGCGGTCGAACGCCGCCTGGATATCGCTCTCGGGATAATACAGGAGATATTCGCGGAAGGAGAAGGGGAACAATGCGATCTCAAAGACGCGGCCGCCGAACAGGGTGGCGAGGTCGCTGGAAAGGAGAAAGGCATTGGAGCCGGTCAGATAGATATCGAAGCGTTCTTCCTCGTACAGGCTGTTGATGACGGTCTCAAACCCGTCGCAAAGCTGCACTTCATCGATGAAGAGGTAATTTGTAACGCCTTCCCGGTAGCGTTCGTCGATATAGCGGTAGAGCGCGTCCCCCGCTTTCAGAGCCTCAAACTGTTTGAGATTGAGCTTGATACGGACGATGTTCTTGGGCGCTCCGTCTTTTTCTAAAAGAGAAATAAAAGCGTCCATCAGCTTTGATTTTCCCGAGCGCCGCACGCCTGTGATGACTTTGATGTCGGGCGTTCCAATAACGTTTTGAAGCTGTTTCAGATAGGATGTCCTTTCGATGAGTTTCATGATTTCACCTCGGCAATAGTATAACTCATTTCGCATTTTTTGTCAAATGCAAAATTTGCGAAATGAGAATGATTTCCGTCGGATGGCGGGCTTTTTGGTGGAAAAATTACTATTTTTGTGCCGAATTGTAATAGAAAAGCGGGGGAAGGGGCGATATAATGGGGCAAAAAGGAGGAAAATGTATGGACGACATCAAAGTTTTGATCAAAAAGATGACCCTGGAAGAGAAGGCGGGGCTGTGCTCGGGGAGCGATTTCTGGCACACGAAGGCGGTGGAGCGGCTCTTTGTTCCCGCCGTTATGGTGAGCGACGGCCCTCACGGCCTCAGAAAGCAGGAGGAAGGGGCGGATCACCTCGGCATCCACGACAGCATCAAGGCGGTGTGTTTCCCCGCCGCCTGCGCGACGGCGTGCTCCTTCGATCGTGCGCTTCTTCATGAGATGGGGAGCGCGCTCGGGAAAGAGTGCCGTGCGGAGGGCGTTGCCGTGTTGTTGGGGCCTGCCGTCAACATCAAGCGTTCGCCCTTATGCGGGCGCAATTTTGAGTATTTCTCCGAAGACCCTTTTCTTGCGGGCGAGCTCGCCTGCGCCTTCGTGCAGGGCGTGCAGGGCGAGGGAGCGGGGGTGAGCGTCAAGCACTTTGCCGCCAACAACCAGGAGACGCGCAGGATGTCCGTCTCCTCCGAAGTGAGCGAGCGGGCGCTGCGGGAGATCTATTTCCCCGCGTTTGAGAAGGTGGTCAAAGACGCAAAGCCCGCGACCGTGATGTGCTCTTACAACAAACTCAACGGGGTGTATGCCTCGGAAAACGAGTGGCTTTTAACGGACGTCCTTCGCAAGGAGTGGGGGTTCGGCGGCTTTGTTGTGAGCGATTGGTACGCCGTCTCCGACCGCGTGAAGGGCCTGAAGGCGGGGCTCGACCTCGAGATGCCGGGCGGCGACGAGGAGAACGACAAAAAGATCGTCGCGGCGGTAAGAAGCGGGGAGCTTTCCGAAGAGGTGCTCGATGAGGCGGTGGAGCGCATTCTGCGCGTCATTCTGCCCCTTTCGAAGGAGCGGACGGCGCCCTTTGACCGCGAAAAAGACCATGAAAAGTCGGTCTCCATTGCAACGGAGAGCGCCGTGCTCTTAAAGAACGAGGGCGCGCTGCCGCTTGCGCTCGGGGAAGACGTGCTCTTCGTGGGCGAATTTGCTGAAAGACCGCGCTTTCAGGGCGGCGGGAGTTCGCATATCAACGCCTGGAAGGCGGAAGGAGCTCTCGCGTTTGCAGAGGGCGTGCGCTATGTGCGCGGGTTCGGCACGGACGGCGAGGGAACGGAAGAAGAACTTTCGGAAGCGCTTGCCGCGGCGGAAAGTGCAAAGACCGTCGTCGTCTTTGCGGGGCTTCCCGACCGCTATGAGTCGGAGGGCTACGACCGCACGCATATGCGGCTGCTCGAGGCGGAAAACCGCCTCATCGACGCGCTGTGCGAGGCGGGACACAAGGTCGTCGTGGTGCTCCATAACGGCTCCCCCGTCGAGATGCCGTGGATCGGGAAGGTGAATGCCGTGCTCGAGATGTATCTTGCGGGCGAGGGCGCGGGGGAGGCTGCGGTGCGCCTTCTGACGGGGGAGGAGAACCCTTCTGGAAAGCTTGCAGAGAGCTTCCCGCTCTGCCTCGAGGATACGCCTTCCTTCCTCAACTTCCCGGGGGATAAGGAGCGCGTCAGGTATGCGGAGGATATCTTTGTCGGCTACCGATACTTTGACAGCAAGAAAGAAGAGGTGCTCTTCCCGTTCGGGCACGGGCTCTCCTATACGACGTTTGAATACTCCGACCTCAAACTTTCTTCCGGGGAATGGCATGAAGGGGAGCGCCTTAAAGTGACGCTCACCATCACCAACACGGGGACGAGAGCGGGCAAGGAAGTGGTTGAGCTGTATGTCTCCGACCAAAGCGGCGAAGCCGTGCGTCCCGTGCATGAATTAAAGGGCTTTGAAAAGGTCGCCCTTGAGCCCGGGGAAAGCAAAACTGTCACGTTTGAACTCGGCGGGCGCGCGTTCGCCTTCTTTGACGAAAAAACGCACGGCTGG
>URMI01000207.1 GCA_900548845.1 uncultured Clostridia bacterium
GCTTTTTGGTGAGCGCATTGATGCGGGAGAGCATCTCCCGCTTTTCATCTATGCTTGCCGCCGTTTCGAAGCGCGAACGGTAGGCGGCGATCTCGCCGCGGATGCCCCGCTCCTTCAGAAGGCGCAGGCTGTCTGCAAAATACCGTGCGGCGCGCTCGCCCTCCAACGTATCCCCGAGGTCGAGATCGAGCACTTCGGAAAGCTCCCCTTCCGCGCTCATCTCGTCGAAGAGCCCGCTCGGGCGGATGTGCCCTTCCCGTCTTCCGCGCTCGATGAAGTCTGCGATCGCGGTGAGTTCCGCGCACGAAAAGCGGATGCCCGAAAGATCGCAGTCTCTTGCATAGGGCTTATCGAAGAGGCAGGCGGCAAGGATGAAGCGCTCCGCCTTCCTGTCCCCCGCGGCGCCGTCTTCCTTGCGGGAAGGCTCGCTCTCCTGCGGAGCGGCGGGCTTGGGCGACGCTTCGAGGTCGCGCTGCAAGGCGCCGATGCTCACGTCCGCCTCTTCCGAGATGCGCTTTATAAGCTGCTCGCGTTCGGTGGCGCTCTCCGCCTCCCGCACGATCTGAAGGGCGTCGCGCACATAGTCGCGCCGATCGTCCGAACGGGAAAGATCGTACTTCGACTTTGCCGCATGGATGCGGAAATCGATGAGCGGCATCGCGTGATCGAGGCACGCCTGATACGCCGAAGCTCCCTGCTTCTGGATAACGTCGTCGGGATCGAGCCCGTCGGGAAGGGGCACGACGCGCACCTTGAGCCCTTCCTGCTTCATGATGTCGAGCCCGCGCAAATTGGCCTTCTGCCCCGCGAAGTCGCCGTCGTAGCTGATGAAGACGTCGTCCGCATACCGTTTGCAAAGGCGCGCCTGGTCTTTGGTGAGCGAAGTGCCCATGCTCGCGACGACGTTGGGGAAGCCCGCCTGTGCCAGCGAGATGGCGTCCATATAGCCTTCGACCATGATGAGCGAGTTGAGCCCGCCCGCACGCCGCAGCTTTTTGACCTGGTTGAGATTGAAGAGGGTGCGGCTCTTGTTGAAGAGCACCGTCTCGCGCGTGTTCTTATACTTGGCGCGGTCGGACTTTTCGAGAAGGCGCCCCCCGAAGGCGATGACTTCGTCCATCTGATCGATGATGGGCACGATGAGCCTGCCCGCGAGCGAATCGTACATGCGGCCGTTGCTTTCAGAACAGGCGCCGCTTTCGAGGCATTCCTCCCGCGTGTAGCCGCGGTCTAAAAGGAATTCGGGGAGCGACCCGAAATCGAGCGAAGCGCCGAGGCCGAACTTCTTCATGACGGTGGGTGAAAGCCCCCGCTTGGCGGTGTAAGCAAGATGCGCCTGCGCCTGCCCCGAATAGAGGTTGGAAAGATAGAACCGCGCCGTATCGCGCATGAGAAGGTGCAGCCTGTCGAGTTTCTTCTTGCGGCGGGCGGACTCTTCTGCCGCCCTATCGTCGTAAGCGGGGACCTGAAGTCCCGCGCGCGCCGCCAAAATCTCCACCGCCTGGCGGAAGTCGACGTTCTCGTACCCCTTGATGAAGCCGATGACGTCGCCCGAAACGCCGCAGCCGAAACAGTGATAGTACCCGTCCCCCGCATTGACGGCGAAGGAGGGCGTCTTTTCGTGATGGAAGGGGCAGCACGCCCAATAGGTGTAGCCCCTGCGCTCGAGCTTGATATAGGAGCCGATGACTTCGACGATGTCGTTCTTCGCTTTGAGCTCCTGCATGAACTCGGGCGGATACATGTTCTTCATCCCCTGCCCTCCTTCATACGCTCCCCTCGCGCGGCACGAACAGCCGCTTGAAGGTGTTGATCGCGAAGCGGTCGGTCATGGACGAGAGATAATCGGAGACCGCCCGCTCGACGCCGTCGCGCTCGGCAAGCGCCGTATAGACGGGCGGCATTTCAGAAAAATGCTTTACAAAATATTCGAAGAGTGCGGTGAGCATGCGCTCGGCGCTCTCCTGGATGAGCTTGTTGGCGCGCTCGTAGACGTGTTCGAACATGAAGGCGCGGAGCTCGTCGAGTGCCGCCTGTTTTTCCTCGCTCATGCGCACATAGGGCTTGCCGTAAGATTCTTCGTAAATATCGAGGACTGCCGTGTTGATGCGCTGAGAGGTATCCCGCCCGAAGATGCGCGTCGCGCTCTTGGGGAGCTCGTCCGGCGAAAGAAAGCCCGCGCGCACCGAGTCCTCGATGTCGTGGTTGATATAGGCGATGCGGTCGGCAAGCGAGACGACCTTGCCTTCGAGCGTTGCGGGGTTGCCGCTCTTCGTGTGGTTGAGGATGCCGTCCCTCACTTCGAAGGTAAGGTTGAGCCCCCTCCCGTCCTTTTCGAGCACGTCGACGACGCGCAGAGACTGCTCGCTGTGGCGGAAGCCGCCGCTTGTAAGGCGGCTCAAAACGCGCTCCCCCACATGCCCGAAGGGGGTGTGCCCGAGGTCGTGCCCGAGCGCGATGGCCTCTGCAAGATCTTCGTTGAGGGCGAGGCACCTTGCGGCGGAGCGGGCGATCTGCGAGACGTCGAGCGTGTGCGTGAGGCGGGACATATAGTGGTCGCCGTCGGGCGCGTAAAAGACCTGCGTCTTATTTTTGAGACGCAGGAACGCCTTGGAATAGATGATCCTGTCGCGGTCCCTCTGAAAGTCGGTGCGCATGGGGCAGGGAGCTTCCTCACGCGCTCTGCCGCGGGTCTTTTGGGACTTCTGCGCATAGGGAGAGAGGAACAGATCTTCTTTTTCGTACGTTTTCTCTTTCATTGCCGTAATTCCGTATATTATTACGACAAAACGAGGCAAAAGTCCTCTTTTTTGCGGAAAATTTTAGCAAAACAAGGCAAAAACCGAATACTATGTCAGGCATAGTATTGCTATTATGTGTGACATAGATCGGAAGAGCGTCGT
>URMI01000208.1 GCA_900548845.1 uncultured Clostridia bacterium
CGCGCCGTCATCTCCTCCGTGGGCGGAATGCCCCGCTTTTCGAGGGCGCGGCAGAGCGCCTCCCGCTCCTCGCGCGGAAAGTCAAACAGCGTCTCATCGATATCCAGCAAAAAAATGTCTTTCATAGGTTCCTTATTTTCAGCGCCCTCCCCGGGGTCCCCAAAAAAAGACGAAGTATTTTTTTGGGGTGGATTTGGGGGACGAGCAAAAGCTTCCTTGATTTGCTAAAATTCCTTATTGTGGGCGCCTTCTTGAGGGAGCTGTCACGACATCCGAAGTTTTCTTCGGTGTCGTGACTGAGGGAGTCATCCTATTATAGGCGTCCACCTTCTCCCCACGGAGGATCTACTGCGCCCGTACGTCAGCAATCAATAATAGCCAATTCCCGCAGGGCGCGGGTGTAGGCAATATACTTCTCGTTTTCGGTCATGCCGCGGTCCAGAACGGCGACGGCGGAAAATTCCAGCCCCTTGCTCTCGAAGACGGTCATCACGTTGATGCGCGTCTTGGAAGCGCCCTGCGCCGAGAGCCGCCCGAACCCCCGCTTTTCAAAGAGCGGCAGGTCTTCCTCGCGCACAATGACGGCTTTCAAACCCTGTTTGCCGCGGAACCACGCCGAAACGCGCTTCAAGGGGATGCGCTCCACCTCCGCGCCCGTCATGCCGATGGGCTGCATTTTGACGCCCAGCTCCCCCGCGACAAAGCTCACGATCTCATTCGTGTTGCGGTAGTTGACGTCGAGCTCGAAGTAATTTTCAAACGACTCCCACTGCGTCAACCCCCTCCACGGCGTGATGTTCTGTTTGAGGTCGCCGAACACGTTGAAGGCGGCGTCCGAATGGATGGCGCGAAGGAGCGCATATTCGGAGGGCGAAATATCCTGCCCCTCGTCGATGAAGACGAGCCCGTAGCGAGGCGTTAAGTTCCTGCCCGCCCGAGAGAGCGCGCTGCACAGCGCATAGGCGTCCGAAGGGTACACGCCTGCAAGCGAAAAGCGCTTTTTATACTTCTTGACGGTATGGCGGTACAGCCAGCGCGAAACGTCGAGCGCCCCCTCGCACTTCCCGAGCTCCGCGCACGCCCCGAAGAGGCGGATGACGGCGAAGAACTCCCCGAAGAGATCGACGCCCTCCTTCATCTCCCCGATGACGTCCGCGATGCGGCCGGCTTCTGCAAAGAGCTCCTCGCGCGCCGCGATACGGTCGGCATAACTGTAATATTCGCCGTCCGGGCCCTTCTGGCGGTAGCGCCTGAGATCGGCGATCTCCTTTTCGATGCTCTCTTTGAGGGAAGCGAGATCGTCCTCGGCGCGGGCAAAGACGGCGTTCGCGTGCGCGGAAAAGTCCTTCGCACAGCGGTAAAATTCTGCAAATTGGCGGAAGAAGTAATCGGGCGCGCGCTCCCCTTCCGTGAGGACGAAAGATAAAAAGTCCTGCACCTGGGAGAGCGAACTCATCAGCCCGCGCATGGGCTTGGTAAAGTAGAAGCCCCCCTCCTTGTTCTCCTTCATCTCGCCGAGGACACTGCGGCGGATGCGCACAGAGGCGTTCTTAACGCGCACATACAGCTCGTGGCGGCGCCTGCACGAGGCAAACACTTCCTCGGCGACCGAGCGGCACTCCCTGCCCGTAAATAAACCAAAAATATCGCCGTAGAGCTTCCCGATGTCCTTTTTGAGCTCCTTGGGGAAGGCGTCCGAATACAGCCAGGCGAGGTATTCCTTGCTCTCCGCCCCGCCCGAGCATCTGAGCTCGATGCCCTCGTTCTTCAAGACCTGCAAATAGTAATTGCGGAGCGTGATGGTGCGCACCTTCTGCAATTCGAGCACTTTGGAGAGCTCGTCGATGAAGGCGTTGAAGGAATCGGAGGGCGTGATGACGAGCACGTCGCGCGGGCGCAGGCTCTCGTTGTTGTACATGAGATAGCTCAGGCGGTGGAGAAGGATCATCGTCTTGCCGCTGCCCGCGCAGCCTTGGAGAACAAAGCTCTCCCGTTCGGGGCGGGTGATGATCTCAAACTGCTTTTCCTGGATGGTCTCGATGATGTCGCGGACGGTGAAATCGTCCTTCCTGTTCTTCAAGATGCTGCGAAGGTAAGGATCGAACAAGATCTCCTCGTCGCGCCCCGCGATCTCTTCGGGCGTCAGATGATCGCGCACGGAGAGGTACTCGTTGCGGAAGGAGAGGATGCGCCCGTTCTTGACGGAGAGCGCCCGCCGCAGCACGGTGCGGTATTCGTACTCGTTGATGGTAAAGCTGACGCGCGACTTCTGGTAGTACCGCACGGCAAGGGGCGCGCGCCAGTCGACGATCTCCAGATTGACATCCCCCTTCTTGCCGATATAATAGCTGTTGTAGCCCTCTTTGTCGTCCACGACGTCGATGCGCGCAAAGTAGGGCTCGACGAAATAGCACTTGTACGAATCGATCTTCTTCTCCACTTCCTGCTTTTCCGCCTGCTTTTCGAGGAGTTCGCGGTACTCACCCGCCGAATACCCCTCCCGTGCGCGCAGCCCCTCCATCTCCGCCCCGATCTCGCGGACGCGGCGCTGAAGGCGGGAGAGGTAATAAAAGCGCAGCATGCGCAAAACGGCGTCGAGGTGCTCTTTTTCATAGCAAAGCTGCCCTTCCTCGTCGAGGAGAGCCAGATACCATGCCTTGTCCGCATCCCGCTTGGGATCGAGCATTTGTTTGAGCTTTTCGATCGTTTCCTGTTTCATGGATCGATAAATCGGCCTCGGGGCGAACAGCTATTTACGGCTGCCACGCACCCGAAAAAAAGGCCTGCTCTTTACTATACCATATTTCGGGGCAAAATGGAAGGGGTCCGGGCAATTTTTTACAACTTTTTTTGCCGAGAAAAAACAGGTGAGGGAAAAGAGAAAGAAAC
>URMI01000209.1 GCA_900548845.1 uncultured Clostridia bacterium
GCTCTTCCGATCTCGCCACACCTGCCCCTATACGCCGTCCTGCTCGGAATATACCAAGCGGTGCATCAACAACCTCGGCGTCTTTTTCGGGATCCTTCTGGGCATGTGGCGCATCCTCCGGTGCAATCCCTTTACAAAGGGCGGCATCGACCCTGCGCCGGAGCAATACTTCAAGGCCCGCTGGCTGCTGTGAGCGTCCGCTCGCGGAAAGCGCGGGCAATTTTGGGAGAAAAAATATGCAACTTCTTTCCGTCGCCATCCCCCTTCTGGAGGAAGGCTTCTATATCGGCCTCAACTGGCTGGGGCAAGTCGTCCGCGCCATCATCGAATGGGTGGGGCCCGTCGGCCTCGGCGTCATCGTCTTCACGCTCATCTTAAAGCTCATCACGACGCCCTTCGATATCTACCAGCGCATCAAGATGCGCAAGCAGTCGCTCATCATGCGCGACATGAAGGACGACCTCGACAAATTGCAGAAGCAGTACGCCAACGACAAACAGACGTACAGCATGAAGATGATGGAGCTGCAGAAAAAGAACGGCTACAGCATGTTCGGGGCGTGCCTGCCCATGATCATCTCCTTCGTCATCCTCATCGTGGCGATCTCGGCGTTCCAGTCCTTCTCGCAGTACGCCAACCTCAACATGTACGAACAGATGGCGGGCGTCTACAACGCAGCCGTCCTCGAATACGCGCCCGAAGGCACCGATTACCGCTTGAGTGCGGAAGACGAGAACACCCCCGTCATTTCCTGGGATTGGGAATATGACGAAGGCCACGAAGAAAACGGCGTCATCTACACCGTCGTCAAGGGCGGAGACGGCATCGCCAGGATGCGCGTTACTTCCCCCGATCAGGACGACTATCTCTTCTACGAATATAACCTCGGCGTCGACACCATCGAACGCACCTACTATATCGATACCGATAAGCTTTACACAGACCAGCAGGACGCTTCCGTCAAGGCGGCGATCGACGAGCTCCTCAAAGCGGAGGGCGCGACGCTCGAGAGCGCTTCGCTCTCCTATGTGCAGGACATCGGTGCGCGGGCGGCGGCAAATTGGTTCCGCACCGAAAACGACCCTTCCTTCCTCTGGATCAAAAACGTGTGGTATCCCGACGTTTCGTATGCCCACCCCATCCAGGATTACGCGGAATTTTCCAAGGCGTTCACCAACAAGATCGTCCGCACGGACGGCACGCAGGCGAGCATCGGCGATATCTTCAGCGAGGGCGACTATAACGCCATGACGGCGCACCTTTCCGAAGAAAAGGAGCAGGCGAACGGCTATTTCATCCTCATCATCCTCACGATCGGCCTCATGGTGCTGCAGCAGTTCATCATGATGAAGAGCCAGAAGGAAGCCAACCAGTACCAGACGGTGGACGGCCAGGGCGCAAGGACGCAGAAGATCATGATGGTCATGCTGCCCCTCATCTATGCGATCACGGGCCTCATGTGGACGGCGGCATTCTCCATCTACATCGCCGTGAGCAGCATCATCGGTATCCTCGTCACGCTCACCGCGAACTTCTTCATCGACCGCTCCTTCCGCAAGAAGGAAGAAAAGGAACTCATCGCAAAGTATCAGCGCAAGATTCCTTCCGCGGTGCAGGATAAGAAGAACAAAAAGCAAAAATAATCTCATATAAGAGGGAAAGATATGGACAAGCAAGAGAACATCTTTGAGGGCAAAACGGCGGAAGAGGCCGTGGAAAGCGGCCTTACGGCGCTCGGGCTCAAAAGAGAGGACGTCGAAGTGGAAGTCCTCAATCCGGGGAAGAAAAAGCTCTTCGGCTATGTGCCGGCGCAGGTGAAGCTCACGCCCGTCAAAAAGCTCACGGACGGCGAACGCGCCGTGGAATTTCTGGAAGGGCTGTTTGAACGGCTCGACAACGACGGCATCGTCGTCACGCTCGCAGAAGAGAGCGAAAAGATCGTCATCAACTTAGACGGCGCGACCAAGGGCGTCATCGGAAGAAGGGGCGAAGTCATCGACGCCGTGCAGGTTTTAGCGGGCGCCGTCGCCAACACGGGCAGAAAGAACTATATGCGCGTCGTCGTCGACTGCGGCAACTACCGCGAAGAGCGCGAGGAGACCTTGAAGCGCCTTGCCGAAAAGCTCGCCGCAAAGGCGGTGCGCCTCGGGAAGCGCGTGCGCCTCGAGCCCATGAATCCCTATGAACGCAGGATCATCCATGCGGCGCTCGTCGATTCCACCGAAGTGACGACGAAGAGCGAGGGCAAGGAACCCGCCCGCTACGTCGTCATCATCCCCAACAACATGAAGCAGTTCGACAGAAAGCCCCGTGGCGACAGGAACGATCGCGGCGGCAGGGGCGGATACAGGAACGACCGCGGCAGCCGCAACGATCGCGGCGGCAGGGGCGGCTACAAGAACGACCGCGGCAGCCGCTACGGCGAAAAGCGCGAGTATCCCAAGCGCGAGCTCCCCGAAGAGGGCACGCCCGAATCTTCGGGCACGAGCTTCAAGCGCGAGGGCAGCGCCCTTCCCGGCTACCGCAAGGGCGGCTTCAACGGCTTCTTCGGCACCTATCTCGGCAACGTCCGCGACGACGCCCCCGAAACCAGCTCGCCCGAAACGCCCGATGTGAGCGGCACCGCTCCCGTCACTCCCGACGAAGAGTGATCATGCCTCGGGCAACCCATGACCGGCCCGCAAGCAGAACGCAAACGCAACGTAAATGCAGAACACAAACGCAAAACGCAAAACGCACGGCACCCACCGTGCGTTTTTTCATGTCCTTCCCGATGTTCTTCCATCGCCCTTCACCTTATGTTAGCCTCCTCTTCGGGGGTGAGCAAGTGCTTTCTTGGCTTTCAGGGCTCCCGCAAAGATTTTGCGCAGCAAAAGCTTTGTG
>URMI01000210.1 GCA_900548845.1 uncultured Clostridia bacterium
ATGCTTGCACAACAACCCCTCCGTCAGGCTCGTCCCTCGCCTGCCACCTCCCCTTGCACAGGGGAGGCAAAAGAAAGCGCCCGCTCACCCCTTACAAGGGAGGGCTAATTGAGGAAAAAATGCGGCGCGCCGCGGCAAAG
The DNA here is from genome assembly GCA_900548845.1 of uncultured Clostridia bacterium. Lineage (GTDB taxonomy): Bacteria > Bacillota > Clostridia > Christensenellales > Borkfalkiaceae > Gallimonas. The sequence goes on from URMI01000210.1 coordinate 141, forward strand.
CCGCGGCGCGCCATCTCTATTCTCTTTTTCCTTCTTACTTTTCGTAAATTTCGCGCTTCAGAACGCCGATATAAGGGAGATTGCGGTAGCGCTGCGCATAATCGAGCCCGTAGCCCACGATGAACTCGTTGCCCACCGTAAAGCAGGAATAGTCCGCCTTCACGTCCACCTCCCGCCGCGAGGGCTTATCGAGTAGCGATACGACCGTGAACGACTTCGCCCCTCTGCCCCCCAACAGCTCCTTGAGCTTGACGAGCGTGTGACCGCTGTCTACAATGTCTTCGACGAGCAGCACGTCCCGCCCCTCCACGGGCGCGGAGAGGTCCATCACGATCTTGGGCATGCCCGAAGAAGAGGAGCCCGAGCCGTAGGAAGAGAGCGTCATGAAGTCCATCTGCACGGGCGTCTTCATCGCGCGCACCAGATCGCAGAAGAAGATGACGCTGCCCTTGAGCACCGAGACGGCGAGCGGCACCGTGCCTTCGAAGCGCTCATCCAGCCACGCCGCCGCCTTCTTCACCTGTGCCGCAATGTCTTCCGCCGTAAATAAAATGCGTTCGCAGTCATTGCCTTGTTCCATCATCTGTATCGTACCTCACTTTATGATTTCGTAACTGTTATGCTCTCGCAAATGCGATATGCCCCGCCCGCACCGTTTCTTGCGTGCGTTTGATGCGCTCGGAAAGCTCCACGCCCGCGATGCAGAGCACTTCGCTCCCTTCGGCAAGGACGGGCAGCTCCCGCCCCACGCGCGCGGGGATCTTTTTTTCCGTCAGGAATTTTTTTAAGCTCTTTTGACGCCCGTTGCAGGGGCGGAAGGTATCCCCCTCCCGCCGCGTCCGCCACACCGCCCCTTCGGGAACGGCGGCAAGATCGACTTTCAGCACGCGCCCGCATGCCTTCGGCAGTTCAGGCGGCTCGCCCCGCAGGAAAGGCGGCTCACCCGTGATCTTAGTCGGTTCGTCCGTGGTCGGTTCGCCCGCGCCGAAGTCGCCCTCCCCCACTTCGAGCACGCCCCCGAACGCCTCCTTGCGCCCGAGGAAGAAGGGCAGTTCCCGCGCCTTGTGCGCCTCTTCCGCGCCTTCCTCTTGCGGCAGGAAGACGAGATCCGCCCCCTCGCGGTACACCGTGATGCCGCATGGCAGCCGCGTAAACCTGCCCGCCTGCGCCGCGGCGAGCTTTTTTAGCTCTTGTAAGTTGCTCTCCGTATAGTCGCGCGTGAGCCCCAGCGCCTTCATCGCCGCCAGGCAGGCGCGGAAGAAGACGGGCTCGGGGAGATCGATGGAAACGCGCTTCTCCCCCTCCCCTCTCACTTCGCGCAGGGCGAGTTCCTGCAAAAACGCATCGTCGCGGACGGCGCGCTCCGCAAAGCGGACGAGATTTTCCTTCGCCCCCGGCACCGCCCGTTCGAGCGCGGGTAGCACCTCATGGCGGATGCGGTTGCGGGAGAGGGCGACGTCTGCGTTCGTCTCGTCCTCCCGAAAGGGCAGGGCGTTCTCCTGGATATATTCGTCGATGCGCGCCCTCGTAACACCGAGGAGCGGGCGCAGCAGCCCTTTCTGCGCGGGGAAGACGTTAAGCCCTTGCAGCGACGTGCCGCGGGCAAGGCGGAAAAGCACAGTCTCTGCATAATCGTCGCGGTGATGGGCGATGAGCACGGCGTCCGCGCCCCCGTCGAGCATCGTTTGGTAGCATTCGCGGCGGAACATGCGCCCCTCCTCTTCGAGGTTGCGCCCGCTCTGTTTTGCCCTTGCGGGCACATCCGCGCGGAACACGGTGAGCGGCACCCCCCATGCCTTGCAGAGCTCTTCCACAAAGGCGGCGTCCGCCTCTGCCGAAGGGCGGATGCCGTGGCAGCAGGTGAGCGCCGAAAGCGAAATGTGCGCTTCCTCCGCGTTTTTATGAAGATAATGAAGAAGGGCGACGGAATCTCTGCCGCCCGAAACGGCGACCGCCAGGGAAAATCCCCGATAGGGCGCGAGGGAAAAGAGCTCCATGAAAAGAGTATAGCATGAACGGCGGCAAAATGCAACGGACGCGGAGAAATTAAAAAAATAATTTCGGAAATTTGGCGAAAAAGGGTTGACAAAAGCGCGTTCTTCGTTTAGAATATAAAAGCTATTCGCGTGACGGATAGGACATCGCGGGGTGGAGCAGCCAGGTAGCTCGTCGGGCTCATAACCCGAAGGCCGCAAGTTCGAATCTTGCCCCCGCAACCATTTATGGCGATGTAGCTTAGTTGGTTAGAGCGATCGGTTCATACCCGATAGGTCAGCGGTTCGACTCCACTCATCGCTACCAAAGCAAAAACTCGGCAGAGCCGGTTTTTCATAAAGGCCCGTTGGTCAAGCGGTTAAGACATCACCCTTTCACGGTGGTAACATGGGTTCGATTCCCGTACGGGTCACCACAATAAATTGAGCAGACTTTTGTCTGCTCAATTTGTGTTTTGGTGCCCGTACGCGGGAGCGGACCCATCGGTTCGCCCCATTGCGGAGCAATGGCACGAGGGCGGACAAAGGCCCCAAAAGCGATATCACACCTTCGCCCGAAGTATTCCCGTACGGGTCACCAAAAACAGGGGTTTTCGCACGAAAAACCCCTGTTTTTTTGCTCTTAAATGCCTTTTTTGCCTTCCTTCCCCCAAATTACCCCCAAAAAATGTCGTTTCGTCGTAAGAAAAACATAAGGCCGCCCCGCGCCAAGCGCGGGGCGAGATCGGAA
>URMI01000211.1 GCA_900548845.1 uncultured Clostridia bacterium
CCGATCTGACGGGAGCCAGCCGCTCATCAGCACCTTCTACGGCGAAGGCCGCCCCGAAAAGAGCGCCAAAGTGCGCTTCCTTGCCTATCTTTCCGCCATTTTATTGGCGCTACTGTGCGGCGTGCTGCTCTTTGCGCTCAGGAAGCTGATCGGACCTTTATTCGGCTCTTCCGAAGAAGTCGCGGAAGACGTTGCCGCCGTTCTGCCCGTCTTTCTTGCAGGGCTCGTCTTTTACGCCTTCTCGCGCGTGGCGACGGCGGGCTTCTACGCAACGGAACGCACCCTCTTTTCCTATCTTGCGGTGTATTCCGAGCCCGCGCTCATGCTCGTCCTGCTCTTCATCCTCCCCGCATTTTGGGGGCAGACGGGCGTTTGGTGGAGCGCCGTTTCCGCGCAGGTCTTAACGGCGGGGCTGTGCCTTTTTCTCACCCTTCTCACCCGCCAAAAAGAGCGCCGCACCCCGAACGCCGTCTGACTTTTGAACGCCCGACCTCGGGCGCCCGCTGTCCGCGAGCGCCCGCCAACACTCCCGCCCTCTCTCCCGCCCGAAAAACAGGGCGGATTTTTTTAGAAAACCGTTGACACCGTGTCAGAACCGTGCTATACTATATCCGCTGACAGCGTGTCAGAATAAACCTTAAACGATCGGGAGGAACATTTATGCTCGGAAACTTTACCTACTGCAACCCCACCAAGCTCTATTTCGGCGAAGGCTCCGTCAAATACTTAAAGGAGGAGCTTCCCAAATACGGCAAAAACGTCGTGCTCGTCTACGGCGGCGGCTCCATCAAGAAGAACGGCATCTACGATGCGGTCACTTCCATCCTCAAAGAATGCGGAAAGGACGTCGCGGAAATTTCTGGCGTCATGCCCAACCCCACTTACGACAAGCTGTGCGAAGGCATGAAAATTGCCCGCGCGCACAAGGCAGACCTGCTCCTTGCCGTGGGCGGCGGCTCGGTGTGCGACTATACGAAGGCGCTCGCCGTCTCCGTCCACTGCACCGAAGACCCGTGGGAGAAGTACTATCTCCGCTTTGAGGAGCCCGACTGTGAGATCGTTCCCGTCGGCTGCGTTCTGACGATGGTCGGCACGGGCAGCGAGATGAACGCGGGCGCCGTCATCACCAACACGGCGCAGAAGCTCAAGATCGGGCACGTCTTCGCCGATGAAAGCGTGATGCCCCGCTTCTCGGTGCTCGACCCCGTCTACACGCTCACCCTGCCCCGCTATCAGATGGTCGCGGGCATCTACGACATTTTCAGCCACATCTGCGAGCAGTACTTCTCGGGCACGGACGACAACACGAGCGACTATCTCGCCGAAGGGCTCATGCACTCGCTCATTCACTCTTCGCGCATCGCCGTCCGCGATATGCAGGACTATGAGGCGCGCTCCAACATCATGTGGACGGCGACGTGGGCGCTCAACACCCTCATTGCCTGCGGCAAGGACACCGACTGGGAGGTGCACATGCTCGGCCAGGCGGTCGGCGCCTACACGGACGCCACGCACGGCATGACGCTCGCCGCCGTCTCCCTTCCCTACTACCGCCATATCCTGCCCTACGGCCTTGCAAAGATCGTGCGCTTTGCCAAAAACGTGTGGGGCGTCGACCCCGCGGGCAAGAGCGACGAGGAGATCGCAAACGAGGGCCTTGCCTGCCTCGAGGGGTGGATGAAGGAGCTCGGGCTCGTGATGAACATCACGGAGCTGGGCGCAAACGAGGGCATGATCGAAGACATCGCCAAAGCAACGCTCGTCATGGAAGGCGGCTATAAGGTGCTGACGCACGAGGAGATCGTCGAAATTCTCCGCAAGAGTTTATGATGAAGCCGCCCGTGAGCGAAAACAGCAGGGAGCGGGAGAGCTCCGACGCCCTCGCCGCCGCCCGCCGCGAAGAGATCGTCGACGCCTGCGCGCAGCTGTATGAGGAGATGCCCTTCAAGGACGTCACCATCTTAAAGATCGGGGAAAAGACCTCGTTCACGCGCACGTCCGTTTACAACTACTTCCGCACCAAAGAGGAGATCTTCCTCGCCCTGCTCGAACGGGAGTACCGCACCTGGACGAAGGAGCTTGACGCCCTCGCCGAAGCGGAGTTTGCACCAAAAGAGTTCCCCGCGCGCTTTTCGGAGCTTTTGGAGCGCCGCCGCTGCATGCTCAAACTGCTCTCCATGAATTTATACGATATGGAAGCGGGCAGCAGGATGGAAGAGCTCACCGCGTTCAAACGGACGTACGGAAAGTCGATGCAGGCGGTCAGACGGTGCTTAAAAGCGCACACGCCCGCCACGGACGAGGAGGCGGAGGAGTTCCTCTATGCCCTCTATCCCTTCCTCTTCGGGCTGTACCCCTATGCGGAGGTAACGGAAAAGCAGAAAGAGGCGATGGCGCTTGCCGAAGTGCCCTACCGCCGCTGCACGATCGCAGAGCTCGCGCGTTCGCTCGTCGAAAAACTCGTCTTCTCCTTCAAGGGAGAGTGAATCTTGCACAAATGACAGAAGCCGCCGCCCGAGGGGTATTCGCCCCTCGGGCGGCGGCTGTGGTTCAAAATCAGGCGCAGAGACAGGGATTATCTTCGCCTCTTTGGGCGGGTCGAAAGGCGGTGCTTTTTGAGAGGCTCGATGGCTTCACGGCCGCAGGCGGCCGTTCGCGTGAACCGACAGCCGGCCCAAACGTATCGCTTTCCCGAACCAATCCGGCGGCTGTGGTTCAAACCGTCTCTGCGCCAACGCAAAAGGGAGCGCATAAAGCGCTCCCCATGTTGGCGCAGAGACAGGGATTTGAACCCTGGTAGACATCACTGCCTAACACGATAGATCGGAAGAGCACACGTCTGAACTC
>URMI01000212.1 GCA_900548845.1 uncultured Clostridia bacterium
GGCGGAGAGCACGCGGCTCTCTCTGCGTTCGCGCTCGCCCAGAAATTCGGGTCGCTTTGCCATTCATTCCTCCTTGGGAAGCACCCGCTTCACCCGCTTTTTGAGTTCGTCGGGCGTAAGAAGGACGAGCCTTCCGCAGGTGAGGCAGCGGATCTTATAGTCGGCGCCCGTGCGGACGACCTCCCACTTCGTGCCGCCGCAGGGATGGGGCTTGCGCGTTTCCACTTTGTCCCCCAAAGAAAAGATCAAAGCCATAAGAGATTGTTGATGAGGACGTCCCCTTCGCCCTGGAAGACGACAGAAACGGTACCGAGAAAGGCGGGAAGGGATGCGCCGCGCTCGCTCTTGTAGTCGTTGGCGTCCGATAAAAAGCTCTTCCATTTGCCGCCGCCCGAAACAAAGAAGGTCTCGGTAAAACCCGTCTCTTCCTCGGAATCGGAATAGAAGGTGACTTTTAAGACGGCGTCCTTTTCCGACCAGGCGTCGAAGCGGAAGGAAGCGCCTTCGGGCGGTTCGAAGCGGGGTTCACTGACACGGTAGGTGATGATGCCCGTGCGCGTCGTCACGCCCGCGATGCCGCCGTAACCGGGGAGCAGTTCGAGGTCGATGTGATCGGAATCGGAAAAGCAGTCTGCTATGCTGCCCGCCCTGCGGCGGAACGCCGCAAAGCCGATGGTGCCGCCTTCGCTCGTGTAGAGGATGCGGCTCTTGCGGCAGCCGTTGTGCTTATCGCCGAGCGCGACTTCCTGGATCTTGGACGTGACGGAAAAGCCGTTGGAATAGCGCACGAAGGTATAGACGAGCGCCTTTTCGCTCTTTTCATAGACGTCGAGCGGGAAGACGAAGGTGTTGTCCTTCCCCATCTGGCGGATGTCGCCGAGCCGCCGCGTCCAGTCACGCGCCTTGTAGGTGGAAAGGTTTTCGGTATAGAAGATGCCGCATTCCGCGACTTCCCCCATGGGATCGTAACTTGCGCGCACCTTGATGTCGCCGCCGTCCTTCTGAGCGGTGAAACTTACCGGCCTGCTCAAAAAGACGGAGTGATGCTTTAAGAATTTATCGAGGAAAAGGTCGATATTGACGAAGGAATGGCGGCCGATGAGCCCGTTCCCGTGCGCCGAATAGAGGATCGCCTTCTCGACTTCCGGGTTGATCTGCTGGAAGGTATCGTAGACGCGGTCGTAGTTGCACTTCTTGTCGTTGATGGCGCACAGCATCATGACGGGGCATTTGACATACGGGGCATAGCTCTGCGAATCGATGCCCGCGATGAAGCGGTGCCGCTCTTCCGAGAAGATGCCGCTCCCCTCTTCGGAGAATTTTTCGATGTCGCGGTAGGCGAGCCAGCCCGCGGCGCCAATGGAGATAAAGCAGTCGATGGGCGCATAGGGCGCGATCTTCCACAAGATCTCCCCTCCCGTCCTTAACCCGACGGCGCCCGCCGCCGTGACTTCGGGCCGCTCTTTGAGCCAGCGGGCTGCATACCGCGCGACAGCCGTCCATTCGTACCAGCTCGTCTCGCGGGCGGTCTCGTCGACATAGTCCATCGCCCGCCCCGCACGCGCAAAATTGGCGTGATCGATGTCGCGCGGGTAGATGGTGTGGCGGCCGTCGCCGAGTTCCCCGCTGTAATCGATCCCGAGGACGCCGTAGCCCTTTCGGATAAAGTGCATGACGAGCTTTTCGTCGCAGGGAAAGCCTGCCTCGAACATGATGAGGACGGCGGGAAAACTTTCAAGACCGTTGGGCGTATAATATCTGCCGTAGATCTTGACTCTGCCGAACCCCGTCTGCCGACCGAGGATGTACACATCGCGCATGACGGCGCCCTCGCGCTCCTCCTTCGAGAGAAATTCCTCGTTGAAGGGCAGGGTGTCGTCAAAATCTTTCCAGAGTGTGATGGGTGTTAAGATCGTATTTGCCAAATCAAATACCTCATTCCGCTATGATCTGCGAACCGTGTGTTTCGGTCGCCTTTTTTACGATGAGTTTCTTTTCGATGCGGTGCTTCAGCTCTTCGACGTGCGAGATGATGCCGATAGAGAAATGTTCGCCCTTGAGGCGTTCCAGACTGTCCATCACGGTATCGACGAGATGCTCGTCCAACGTGCCGAACCCTTCGTCGAGGAAGAAAAATTCGATGGGACGAAGGGAGCGCAGGCAGATCTCCTGCGAGAGCGAGAGCGCGAGTGAAAGAGAGACGAGGAAGGTCTCGCCGCCCGAGAGCGTGTAGACGCCGCGCGTCTTGCCGCCGTTCAGATTGTCGCCCACCGTGAAGCCGCCGCCTCCCCCTTCGTAACGCAGGAAATATCTGCCGTCCGTGAGGGACAAGAGCCGCGAGGAAGCGTTTTGAGCAACATTCTGAAGGTATTCTTCCGCCACGAAATCCATGAATTTATTGCCTTCGAGGAGCTTTTTGAGGCGCTCTGAACGCTCCGCCTCTTTTGCTGCCTTCTTTGCTTCCGCTTCGAGGACGCGCTTTTTTGAAAGCGCTTCTTCCCCGCGCCTGAGCTCGTCGCGCGCAAGGGCGCAAGCGCGTGCCGTCTCCGTATATTCCCGCTGCGCATTGAGGAGAGCATCGCGTGCGGATGCGGCGTTTTTTTCGGTGCCCTCGATAAGATCTTCCCTGGAAAGTTCCTGAAGACGGGCGATGACGGCGGCGTCTTCCGATTTGAAGGCTTCGAGTTTTGCGCGGGCGGCTTTGCCGTCGCCGTACTTTTCAATGAGCGCTTCCGCTTCCCGGGAAGAGGAGAACGCGCCCGCAAGCAGCGCCTCTTTTGCGCGTTCGCGCGCCCGAAGGAGCGTTTCTTTGCTTTGGATGAGCTTTTCCTGCGC
>URMI01000213.1 GCA_900548845.1 uncultured Clostridia bacterium
CCGATCTAGCTCCCCGATGAGGCGCTCTCTGCCTGCGTCACCGAGGCGGGCTTTACCGTCAAATGCATCCGCGAACGCAAGGGGCTCTTCGGCTAAGAGGGCGCATCTGCCCTTAATTCCCCGCGCTGCCCCGAATTTCCCGAAAAACGCTTGCTTTTTTGCACGGAAGAGGATATAATAGAGAAAAAATACGGCGTCAAGAGAGGACGCGTCCGAGGGCATTTCCTTGCACAGAGAACTCCCCGTTTTGCTGAGAGGGGAGAAAAGGAAGGCTTTGGGGTATCACCTCTCGTGCCTGCGGGGAGAAAAATAAGTAACTCCGCACGGGGTCGCAGCCCGTTATCCCATGCGGCAAATGATCGTTTGTTTTGGTGGTAAAAATGCCTTCGCGTATTCCGAAACGCGGAGGTTTTTGTTTTTCAAGCAATCTCATACAGGAGGAGACCATGTATCGCAAGGTAGACACATCGCTCGATTTCGTCGGGCGCGAGCAGGAGATCGTCGAGTTCTGGAAGCAGAACCATATCTTCGAAAAATCGGTAGAAAAGAACGAGGGAGGGGAGGAGTTCTCCTTCTTCGACGGCCCCCCGACCGCCAACGGCAAGCCGCACATCGGGCATATCCTGACGCGCGTCATGAAGGACATCATCCCGCGCTATCAGACGATGAAGGGCAAGCACGTCCTGCGCAAGGCGGGCTGGGATACGCACGGTCTGCCCGTGGAGCTGGAAGTGGAGAAATCTTTGGGGCTCGACGGCAAGAAGGAGATCGAAACGTACGGCATCAAGCCCTTCAACGAACAGTGCAAGCGCTCGGTGTGGAAGTACACCGACGAATGGCGCAAGATGAGCGACCGCGTCGGCTATTGGTGCGACATGGACAACCCCTATGTCACCTATCACGACGATTATATCGAATCCGTCTGGTGGGCGCTCAAGGAGATCGACAAGAAGGGGCTTTTATACAAGGGCCACAAGATCGTCCCTTACTGCCCCCGCTGCGGCACGGCGCTCTCCTCGCACGAAGTCGCGCAGGGCTATAAGACGGTCAAGGAGACCTCCTGCGTGGCGCGCTTTGCAGTTGCGGGGCGGGAGAACACCTATATCCTTGCCTGGACGACGACGCCCTGGACGCTCCCTTCCAACGTCGCGCTCTGCATGAACCCGAACGAGACGTATGTGGAGATCGTTTCGGGCGGCACGCACTATATCTTAGCGGAAGCGCTCGTTCCCTCCTTCTTCGAGGAGTACGAAGTCGTTGAAAAGAAGCCCGGCAAAGAGTACGAAGGCACCAAGTACGAGCCGCTCTTCGATTATGCAAAGCCCACGCTCGAAGCCATGAAGAACGAGTGGAAGCGCGTGTATGAAGTCGTCTGCGATACCTACGTCACGCTGACGGACGGCACGGGCGTCGTCCACATCGCGCCCGCGTTCGGGCAGGACGACTACAATGTCGGCAAAATTTACTCGCTCCCCGTCGTCTCCCTCGTCAACGAACAGGGCAAGTTCGACGAGCGCTGCCCCGAACTAAATGGCCTTTTCATCAAGAAGGCAGACCCCGTCATTTTGAAGATGCTCAAAGAGAGCGGCAAGCTCTTCAAAGCGCTGCCCTTCGAGCACGACTATCCTCACTGTTGGCGGTGCGATACCCCCCTCATGTATTATGCGCGTTCGAGCTGGTTCATCGAGGTCACCGAGGTGAAGGACGAGCTCATTGCCGCCAACCGCTCCGTCAATTGGATGCCCGAGACCATCAAGGAAGGCCGCATGGGCAACTTCCTCGAAAACGTCATCGACTGGGGGCTCTCGCGCGACCGCTATTGGGGTACGCCACTCCCCGTGTGGGTATGCCCCGACTGCGGCGCCAAGCAGGTCATCGGCTCGAGGAAGGAGCTTGAAGAAAAGTGCGGCGCGCCCGAAGGCATCGAGCTGCACAGGCCTTACTTAGACGATCTCGTCTGCACCTGCCCCAAGTGCGGCGGCAAGATGAAGCGCACGCCCGAGGTCATCGACTGCTGGTTCGATTCGGGTTCCATGCCCTTCGCGCAGTACCACTATCCCTTCGAGAACAAAGATCTCTTCGAAGAGACCTTCCCCGCAGATTTCATTTCGGAGGCGGTCGATCAGACGCGCGGCTGGTTCTATACGCTGCTCGCCATCTCGACCATCCTCTTCGGCCGCGCGCCCTTCAGGAACTGCATCGTTTTGGGTCACGTCAACGATCAGAACGGCGTCAAGATGAGCAAGCACAAGGGCAACGTTGTCGACCCGTGGAGCGTTCTCGATAAGCAGGGCGCCGACGCCGTCAGATGGTACTTCTACACCAACTCCGCGCCGTGGATCCCTTCCCGCTTCGGGGCGGAAGCCGTCAGCGAGGTGCAGCGCAAGTTCCAGGGCACGCTCTGGAACACCTACGCCTTCTTCGCGCTCTATGCCGAGATCGACGGGTACGATCCTTCCAAATTCAGGCTCGAGGAGTGCAGGCTCTCACTCATGGACAAGTGGGTGCTCTCCCGCCTCAACACGGTGGTGCGCGACGTCGATCGGATGCTCGCGGAGTACAACATCACGGACAGCGCGCGCGAGATCCAGGATTTTTGCGACGTGCTCAGCAATTGGTACGTCCGCCGCGGCCGCGACCGCTATTGGGGCAGCGACATGACGGAGGACAAGGCGGCGGCATATACGACGCTCTACACCGTCCTTACAACGCTTGCCAAGCTCCTCGCGCCCTATACGCCCTTCATGGCGGAGATGATGTATCAAAACCTCGTGCCTGCGTTCTATCCCGAAGCGCCCGAATCGGTGCATCTG
>URMI01000214.1 GCA_900548845.1 uncultured Clostridia bacterium
CCCGAAGCTTCGCCGATGCCGATGACCTTCTCGCCCGTCAGCATCCAGTGGATGTACCCTTCGAGCGTCGTCTGGAAGACGATGTCCTTAACGTGCTCTTCGCCGTTCAGGATCGCCTGATAGAGGTGCGCCACCGACCAGCGCGCGGGGATGTGATAGTTGAAAAGCTCGGTGAGCTTGTCGCCCGCAGCTTCGGCGCAGTTGTTTCTCCAGGTGCGGAAGGGCACGAGGAGCTTGTCGTCCTTATCAAAGACCATATAGCCGTGCATCATGGCGGAGAAGCCGATCGCCCCGATCGTGGTGATCTTGATGCCGTACTGATGTTCGACCGCCGTCGCCATGTTGGCGTAGCAGTCCCGGAGCCCCGTCCAGATATCCTCGAGCGTATACGTCCAGATGCCGTTTTCAAAACGGTTCTCCCAGGTATGGCTGCCCGAGGCAATGGGTTCGTTCCTCTCGTTGACGAGGACGGCTTTGATCCTCGTCGAGCCGAACTCGATGCCGAGTGCGGTCTTGCCGCATTCGATCGCTTTTCTGTTGTCTTCCACGGTTGATTCCCCCCTGAAATTTAGAGTGCGTACTTTTGTACTTATCACATTATAGCCCAAAAGCCATAAAATTTCAATAGGCAAACGAAAAAAAGTGACAGAAATTTTTAGAAAAATCGGTCCTTACCCGACATTTCGCGCAAAATACCGTTCTTTTTCGCGTCAAAGCGACAGTTGCCCTTCCGCCCCTTCATTTCGTTGACATTTTTTTCGTCATTTGGTAAAATAAGAGCGTCCTTAAAATAAGGTCTATGGAGCAGAACATGAAAAGTGTAAAACAGCACCGCGCAGCGATCATCGTCATGAACGTCTTCGTCGCGCTCTTGTGCATCGCCGCGATCGCGGGGTACTTCCTCGCGCCGCTGCTTTCCGTCCGCGTGAAGGTCGATCTTTCCGCAGACGATCTCAAAAAGATGGCGGGCGACGTCTCCTTCGAAGGCGTCGAAGTCGCCTATCCCGATCCCGAGCCCGTCGACGTCGAACTTTCCTTCGAAACGCTCGACTTTGTGCTCCCCCTCTTCTCGGGCGACGCCATGGGCAAGACGGAAGCGCTCATCTCCGAAAAGGCGGACGCTCTTGCAAAAGAGCTCACGCCCGTCATCCGCGTCACCGTCGAACAGGTCGCCGAAGAGACGATCAAAGAAGTCATCAAGGAAGAGGCGGATAAGATCGTCACCGACCAGGCGCAGGAAGTCATCGAAGAATACATCCCCGACGTCACCGAAGAGGAAAAGGAGACCATCCTCGAAGAAGCCGACCTCACCGAGGCATACATCGGGCAGAAGGCGGATGAGGCACTTGCGCTCCTCAACAGCGGCACTACGAACATCTCAGCCATCCAGGACTTTGCCGTCGCAACCGTCGAAGAGGTGTTCTCCAAGCTCAAAGGAACGGGCCGCACGGAATTTGCAGACCTCACCTTTGACGCCGAGGCCGAGCAGGAAGTGCGCGACATCGTCAAAGAGAACCTCGATGCGATCACCGACGAATTCGGCGATCTTTCGACGGATGAGATCGTCGACCGCGTCCTCGAAGAGATCGCAAACGGCTTGGAGGGCGGACTTGATACGGCTTCCGCTCCCGTCGTCTCCCTCTCCGCAAGAGCGGGCGATTCGGAAGAAGCTTCCGAAGCGGAAGAAAAGCTCGAAAGCAACATTTCGGGGTACATCCGCAGCCATCTTGTCGGCGAGAGCAGCACCCAAATCTTCTTCTACTTCACGATCGCGGCCTTCGTGCTCACGGCGATCTCCATGCTCTCGTGGCTGTACCTTCTCATCAAGGTCTTCGTCAAGGGATTCACGATGAACCCCGCCGTCAAGCTCAAGGCGCCCATCCTCTTCTTGGGTTGGCTCCCCTTCCTCGTGTTCTTCATCATCCCGAGCATCGCCTTCCTCGCCGTCAACGCCCTCGGCGGCATCGGCGCGCTTGCGGGCGAAACGCTCGCCTTCATCGCGGGTGTCTCCTTCCGTTCGAGCGGGCTTGTCGCCTGCGCGGCGGCAGTGCTGCTCATCCTCCTCTTCATCCCTTACGGCATCATCCGCAGGAAGCTCAAGCTCGAGCTCGCCTCCCGCATCACGCCGCAGGAAGAGGCGGCGTACATCGCAGCCAATCCCGCCCTTGTGCCGCAGGAGCCCGTCGTCATGGAGCATACCGTGACGGATGAGCCCTATCAGGGCGGAAGCGAAGATCCCGAAGCAGAAGAGCCTGCTTCTTCCGAACAAAACGACGAGAGCGCGCCCGAAGACGGCGGCGACGCTCCCGCCCCTTACGAAGGCGAATGAGCCTTCTTTGATAAAAAGCCGCGCCGTCCTTTTCAGGGCGGCGCATATGCCGCCGTGGCGGAATTGGCAGACGCGCAGGACTTAGGATCCTGTACCTAAAGGGCGTATCGGTTCGAGGCCGATCGGCGGCACCGCGTCGGAACACGACGCCTTTTGCGGGCATCCTCCTGACGGCGAATGCCACGCTGATAACGTCGGTTCCTCCTTTCCCCAAAAAATCTTTGCCACGCAAATCTTTTTTGGGGGCCCCATTCAAGGCGCTCTTTTCGAGTATTTGCCTGACGGCAAACACCACGTTTTGAGCGTTTGCTCCTCCTTCTCCCAAAAATCTTTTTTGGGGGCCCCATTCAGGGCGCTCTTTTCGGGTATTTGCCTGACGGCAAACACCACGTTTTGAGCGCTTGCCCCCTTGCCTCCCCAGCCCTCTTCCCACAAATCTTTTGCTTCGCAAAATCTTTGCGGGAACCCTATATAA
>URMI01000215.1 GCA_900548845.1 uncultured Clostridia bacterium
ATCTTATCAAAACCTCGTGCCTGCGTTCTATCCCGAAGCGCCCGAATCGGTGCATCTGTGCGATTTCCCCGTCTGCGACGAGGCGCGCATCGACCCCGAACTCGAACGCGGCATGGAGGACGTTCTCGAAGTCGTCGCCCTCGGCCGTGCGGCGCGCAATGCGGGCAACCTCAAGAACCGCCAGCCCCTTTCGGAGATGGTGGTAGCGAGCGACCGTCCTTTGAAGATCGCAGGCGAGCTCGAGGCGGTGCTCCTCGATGAGCTCAACGTCAAGAAGTTCTCTTCCTGCGGCGATGCGGAGTCGCTCGTCTGCTACACGTTGAAGCCCCAGCTCAAGACGCTCGGCCCCAAGTACGGCAAGCGCCTCAAAGAGATCAACGCATTCCTCGCTTCGTGCAACGCCTGCGAAGTCGTGCACGCGGTGAAGGAGGGCGGCGTCTATCACATGGAGGGCGGCATCGACCTTTTGGAGGAAGATTTGCAGATCTTCACGGGCTCGCGGGAAGGTTACGTCTGCGCAAACGACCACGGCATCACGGTGGCGCTCAAGACCGAGCTCACCCCCGAACTTCTGATGGAAGGCTGTGAGCGCGAACTCGTCTCCAAGATCCAGACGATGCGCAAAGAGGCGGGCTTCGAAGTCACCGACCGCATCTGCGTCTTCTACGAGGCGGAAGGGCGCGCGAAAGAAGCGCTTTGCTCGGCTGCCTTTGCCAAGGACGTCCTCGCCGAGAACGTGTGCGAGGGCTGCCCCGAAGGCTTTACGAAGGAAGTGGACATCAACGGCGATAAGGTCACGCTGACGCTCGTCAGAAAATAAGGAAAAAGCATAGTATGGCGGCGGCGCCCCGAATGGGGCGCCGCTTCGCATATGGCACGCCTTGTTTTTTGGTAAGGCCGGGCACAGAGCGCCCGAAAAGCGCCTTGTAAGCCTCTCAGAAGCCCATATAACAGCTGTTGCAGCCGCTCACATAGGTGCGCCCGATGGCGTACTGGCGGGCATAATAGCTGTCCGTACCGCCCGTCGAGCCCGAACAGCAATTGCAGGTATCGCTGCAATTACACGGGGCGCAGGTGCAGGGCGTGCAGGTCGTGGGAGGGCATTCGCAGGCACACGGCTCGCAGGTGCAGGGGGTGCAGCTCTCGCAGCAGTTGCTGCAGCCGCAGCTGCAGGTATCGCCGCAATTGCAGGTGCAGTCATCCGTCGTCTCGCCGCGCACGGCAAACAGGTTGGAAAGCGCCCGCATGAAGGAAGAAGAGCATCTCCCCGAAGCCCGGTATGAATGGCAGGAATTGCACATAGGAAACCTCGTTGATATGTTTTCGGGAGTTGGTCCCTGTCTCATTGTATGCCCGCGCTGCCTGCGCGTGCGCCAAAAGCACTTGCTTTCGGAGGAAAAAACTGCTATAATGTGTATATTCGCATAAACCATGGGGGATAAGACCATGAAGAGCATGAAGACCATCTTCCGCAAACCGTCGCGCTACGAGGTCAGACAGACCGTCCTGCGCTGGCTTCTCATCATCTTCGGGAACGCCGTCACGGCGGCGGCGAGCTCCTTTTTCATCGTGCCGGGCGGGCTCGTCGTGGGCGGCACGACGGGCGTCGGCATCTTCGTCGAACAGATCTGGGATTTCGAATACGCGCGCGTCGTCACCGTGTATGCGGCGAACATCGCGCTCTTTCTCCTGGGCACCATCCTGCTCGGAAAGAGCTTTTTCTGGGCGACGCTCGCGGGCACCTTCCTCTATCCCGCCTTTTTGTCCCTCTTTGACGCCGTCAATGCGGCTTACGTCGCGGCGCACGGCACGACGCTCTCGGGCGGAGACCTCTTCCTCGACGTCTTCTACGGCTCTCTTCTCTTCGGCGCGGGCATCGGGCTCGTCGTCCGCGTGGGGGCGAGCACGGGCGGCACGGACATCCCGCCCCTCCTTTTGCAGCACTTCTTCGGTATCCCCGTCTCCATCTCGCTGTGGGTGCTCGATTTCGCCGTCGTCCTTCTGCAGCTCTTTGCGGACGCCACGATGCAGACGATCCTCTACGGCATCGTCATCTGCGTGCTCTCTTCCGTCGTCATCGAAGTCGTCACGCCCTTGGGGCAGCGCAAGATGCAGGTCAAGATCGTCAGCCACCGCTATCCCGAGATCAGGGAGATGATCTTGAACGACCTCGACCGCGGCGTCACCATGCTCTACGGCAAGACGGGGTATCTGCGCGAGAAGTGCTATATGCTCCTCACCGTCGTCTCCCCGCGCGAGCTGGTGCGGCTCAAGAACAAGGTGCAGCAGATCGACCCCGACGCCTTCCTCACCGTGAGCGTCGTCTCCGAAGTGCGCGGGCGCGGGTTCAGCCGTGAGAGCGTCTATCTTCCCAAAGAGGAAGAGGGGAAGGGGGATCTTGCGGAAGCCCTTGAGGGGGCGGAAGGGGCGCCGGAAGGGACGGCGCCGCCGAAGTCCGATCCCGATCGTTAAATAACCGCGCCGTCACAGTGTGACGGTATGGCGCGGAAAAAAACATGACCGCCCCGGATGGCTCCGGGGCGGTCTTTACAAAGGAGAAAATAAGGGGATAACAATCCTTGGATGCGGCGAAGTAAATTCCCCGCCACACTACATGGTCATTATAGCACGATCTGCACAAAAAAGCAACGAAAATCAGGTGATTTTTCCCATATTTCGTGGTTTTTTTGGCGAAAGGGCACCATTTGTGACCTTGACGGGAGGGGCGCAAACGCGGCTCCGAAGGGGCATGCGTGGGCTTTTTTGTGGGGGCGCCGCGGCTTTGCCGCGGC
>URMI01000216.1 GCA_900548845.1 uncultured Clostridia bacterium
CCCGAAGAGGAGGCTAAAATAAGGAATCTCTAAAATTATGCTGCAAGCAAGGTTGCCTTGCGCAGCAGGACCCAATTTGCCCTATGCTTAGGGCTTATTGTCAAATAAGGACAAAAAAGTTCGTGGGCGATAACGTTTGTTAAAATCAACAAACCTCACCCCTCACGACTTTTTTGCGGTACGCAAAAAAGTGTGAACTAAAAATCACTTCCGCGAGGAGGGTTTCCCTCCGCTGCGGGACTCAATTTGCCTCATACTTGAGGCTTGCTGTCAAATAAGGACAAAATAGCGGGTGGGCGATAGCGTTTGTTAAAATCAACAAACCTCACTCCTCACGACTTTTTTGTGTTTACACAAAAATGTGTGAACACTTATAGCTTCAGCGTCAGATCGCCGTACTTGACGATGTTTAACTTGCGGAAGAGTTCGCAGACGGCGAGCGTCAGAAGGGCGGGGAGGACGAAGCAGAAAAGGACGACCCACAAAATGGTCAGCCCCACGCTGCAGCCTTGGGCGCCGATCATCTCAAACAGCATATCGATGGGCCCCACGAGCCCCGCCGTGCCCATGCCGCTCCCCGTGCGCGTTGCGAACAGTCCGATGCCCGCGCCGTTGGGAAGAAAGACGGAAAGCGTCCCCAAAATGGCGGAAGAGATGATGGGCGGCACGAAGAGGACGGGCTTTTTGAAGACGTTGGGGATCTGCAGCATGGAAGTGCCTAAGCCCTGCGCCACAAAGCCGCCCCAGCGGTTCTCGCGGAAGCTCATGGCGGCAAAGCCCATCATCTGGCAGCAGCAGCCGACGACCGCCGCGCCAGCCGCCACGCCCGAAAGCCCGATGGAGATGCCGATCGCCGCCGAGGAGATGGGGAGGGTGAGCGCCACGCCCATCACGACGGAGACGATGAGCCCCGTGACGGCGGCGGACACCGTGGAAAGGGAGGCCGCCCATGCGATGAAGTTGCCGAGCTCGGTCAAAGCCAGCGAGACGGGATACCCGACGCCGATGCCGAAGAGCGCGCCGCCCGCAAGCCCCACAAGGGGGGTGACGAGGATGTCGACGCGCGTTCTGCCCGAAACGAGGGAGGCGAGCGTCATGGCGGCAAACGCGCCCACGAACGCGCCCATGGGATCGCCCGCCGAAGAAAGCGTGATCGCAAAGGCATTGCCGCTCTCCATGGCGCTTTGGATGCCCGCGATGATCGCCTGCGCGTACGAGCCGATCATGCCCGCGGCGACCGCCGAGGCGACGACGAGCGGCTGCGTCTTTTTGAGCTTTAAGCACACGCCCACGCCGATGCCCGCGCCCATCGCGATCTGCGCCACCTTGCCCACCGCCTCGAGCGCGAGCCCGAAGGGGTTGTTGCCCGCTTTGTCGATGAGGCTGCCGAGCTGCCAGAGGATGGTGCCCGCGATGAGCGTCGCAAAGAGCCCGAGCGCCATGCCGCTCATGCCGTCGATGAAGACGTAGTTTAGCAGCCATTTGAGCTTTTCGCCCGCGCCGCTGCACTCTTTGAGGGTCATTTCGGAGAGCTTTTTCTTTCTCTCGGGCGGCAGCTGCGCCGCATTGTCTTGCTTCAATTCTTCCATCTTTTCTCCTTCGGGAAAAGCAAAGCCCCCGAAGCGGTACGGCTTCGGGGGAAAACGAATGTTGTTTTTAACAAGCCGTACATTCTACGCTTTTCTCTGTTTTGCATTATGATAGCGCATGGCGGGGGGATTGTCAAGCGTTTGCGCAAAAAACAGCGCGCACAACATGCCGAAAAAAAGTTGTAAAGGGCGGGGCGCTGTGATATAATTTCCTTTGTGAACGAACTCATCGTGCGGGAAGGGACGGCATTTTACACGATTATTACCTTTCCGTGACGAAAAATGCGCAATTTTGCGCGCAGAACACGTTATACTATAGAGGCACTACGGAGGATACCATGCCCGCGGCTTATGCACATATCTCGTTCGGGAGGGAAGTATTAAAAGCCCTGCCCGCGCCGCTTCAAACGCTTGTCAAGGAGCACTTCGACGCCTTCGCGCTCGGCGTGCACGGCCCCGATTTGCTCTTTTACTACCGCCCGCTCTTTGCCAACAAGACGAGCGCAGTCGGTTACCGCCTGCATTTCGAACAGGCGGCGCCCTTCTTTGCGCGCGCGAAGACCGTCTTCACGGCGCGCGGCTGCCGCCCGGGGGACGCGGCGTACCTTTTCGGCTATCTGTGCCACTTTGCGCTCGACAGCACGGCGCACCCCCTCGTGAGCGAAAAGCTCGAACGCTCGCCCGAGGTGACGCACACCGAGACGGAGTCGTCGTTCGACCGCCTTCTCCTCGAGAGAGAGGGCAAAGACCCGCTCTCTGCCGACCTCACGGCGCACATCCGCCCCTCTTCGCGGCTTGCGGATATCGCCGCCGCCTACTACGGGCTGCCCGAACGCAAACTGAAGAAGGCGCTCTCGTCCATCCTCTTTTACAACCGCCTGCTGCGCGCGCCGCGCCCTGCAAAGCGCCGCCTCGTCTGCGCCGTCCTGCGCCTCACGGGCAACTACCGCGAGATGCACGGCATGATGATCCCCTATCGAAAGGACGAGCGCTGCGCAGACAGCGACAAGGCGCTTTGTTCGGCGTTCGAAGAGGCGGTGCCCAAGGCGTGCGAACTTATCGCTTCCTATGAAACGTATCTGCGCGGAGAGGGGGAGTTGAGCCCGCTTCTTGACCGCAATTACGAATAGGGCCGAGGGTGCATCCATCGGCTGAATACTTTGTCGCCTTTGCGCGCTCCTCGGTCACTTACGTTTTAGTAA
>URMI01000217.1 GCA_900548845.1 uncultured Clostridia bacterium
GCCCGTGGGTTCGTCGCAAAGGAGAAGGCGGGGGTTCTTGGCGATGGCGCGGGCGATGGAGACGCGCTGCTGCTCGCCGCCCGAAAGCTGGGCGGGGAAGTTGTTCATCCTGTCTTCGAGCCCCACCTCTTTTAAGGTCTCCTTGGGGTCGAGATGGTCTTTGCAGATCTCCACGGCGATCTCCACGTTTTCGAGCGCCGTCAGGTTGGGCATGAGGTTGTAAAACTGGAAGACGAAGCCGACGTCTTCGCGGCGGTAGCGGCAGAGCCCCTTCTTATCGAGCCCCGTCACTTCGCGGCCGCCGAGAACGATCTTGCCCTCCGTGGCGTTATCCATGCCGCCGAGCAGGTTCAAAAGCGTCGTCTTGCCCGCGCCCGAACTTCCCAAAACGACGACGAACTCGCCGTCTTCCAACGAAAAAGAGACGTCCTCCAAAGCCTTGACGTCTACCGAACCCGAATGATAGGTCTTGCCGACCCCTTCGAGCGTGAGAAAACTCATATTCCGCACCTCCCGCGCTCCGCCTGCCGCCCGCTGCGTGCGGGGGAGCACACCTTTTCATGAAATAATATACCCTGAAAAGTTAACCGCTTTATCAAATCAAGATGAAAATATTGTGAAAATCCCCGCAGAACAAATCTGCGGGGATCCCCCTCCCTTGCGGGAGATTCAGTTGATGCCTGCGTTGAGCTTTTCGAGCAGGGCGTCAAGGTCTTCGCCGTGGACGGCGACCGCCTCGGCGACCGTCTCCCCGTGCGCGAGCGCGCAGCCGAAGCAGTGCATGCCTGCAGAGAGCAAAATTTCGGGCGCGTCGGGGTTGAGCTCCAGCACTTCGGAAATGAGCGTATCCGCCGTGATCTTTGCCATGATAGTACTCCTTTCAGTCTCTTATGGCCTTATTATACCACAGCGCAAACGGTTTTACAACTCATTTCACACATTTTCCCTCAAAGTCCGAGAAGATAATAGATGAGTCCGACGGCCGCGCCTGCCGACACCCCGAACACCAAAATGGGCCCTGCGACGAGGAACATCTTCGCCGCCATGCCGTAGACGTAGCCCTCCGTCTTGAACTCGATGGCAGGAGAGGCGACGGAATTTGCGAACCCCGTTATGGGCACGATGCTCCCCGCGCCCGCCTGCTTGCCGATGCGGTCGTAGACGCCGAGGCCCGTCAAAAGCGTCCCCAAAAAGATGAGAAGGACGGAGACGGTGCCTGCAAGGACGTCGCCCGAGAGCCCCAAAAGCTCCAGCATGAAGCGGAAGAACTGCCCGATGCTGCAGATGAAGCCGCCCACCATGAACGCTCTGCCGCACGTTGCGAAGTGCTTGGTGGGCGGAGAAAAGGAGTTGACGTAATCAAGATAGTTTTGGTTGCGCCGCGCAAGTTGCTTCTGCGTCATACCCTCTCCCTTCCCCCCGCGCTTCGCCCTTCCGTGTGCCCCTCGGCGCGCCCTTCTTCGTGCCCGAAGGCGGGGATGCAGCTCTCCCGCTCCTCCCGCGTCTTGCCGGGGAATTGCTCTTTCCTTGCTTTCATGCCCTCAGTTTGGGGAGAAAAGCCTAAAATTATACCCTCTTCTCCGCCCGAAGCTCAGATATACGAGGCGAGAAGATCGTAGAGCGTCGCGTAATATTCCCCGAGATAGGTGCGGGCGAGCGAGTCCATCGCATAGGCTTCGAGGCGGGCTTCCGCGTCCGACGTGATGTCCATGTAATAGGAGCGCACGACGAGGAAGCGCTGGGAGGCGGAAAGGTTGTAGTTGGGGTTTTCGGGATAGCGGTACGGGCCCTGTTCGTTGCCGTCGCCCGCGTCGAGGTCGTAGGCGATCTGATACAAAAGATCGTCTTTGACGACTTCCACCTTTGCCTCCGCCTCTTCGTCGATGGCTATGGAGCGCGCCTCGAAGTAGGTGGAGCGCGCCGTGCCGTTCGTGAGCAGCTCTTTGAAGAGTTCCCCCTTCTCCTTTTCCGCCGCGGCGAGGATGTCGTTCTTTTCCGCCTGCGCCGCGCGGACCATCGCCATCTGCGCCGCGTTGAGATCGGCAAACTGCTCGTCGGAAAGATCGATGATGTCGATGATCATGCTTTGCCCTCCCTCAGTGCGAGCGTGACGGCTGAAAGCTTCGCCCTCGCGGAGAGAAAGCGCACCCTGAGCGCGAACGCACCGCCGCGAAGGGGCGGGATGAGGCGCACTTCCTCCCCCGCCCTGCCGAGCACAAAGCGGGGAGCAGGCTTGGGTGCTCCTGCGCACGGCTCCGCGCGCAGCTCCGCGCGGAAGAGCCCTTCGCCTTCGACGAGCAGCCCGTCGAGATAGCGCACCTCAAAAAGCCCGAAAGTGGAGAGCGGAAGTTCGAGAGCGGCCTCTTTTTCCCCCGCCGCTTCCTCGTCAAGCGCATAGAGACTGCCCTCTTTCAGAAAGCGGAACGCACCGCCGCCCGCAAGGCTCTCCGCTTCGAGGCGGTACAGCGCCGCCCCTTCCCCATCGAGCTCGAGGATGCACTTCTCGCCGTCTTGGAGCGTGACGGCGGCATAGTACCTTTCCCCCGCCGAGACCGCCGAAACGCCTCGCCCGAAGGCGATGCGCTGCTCGCCGCAGCCCGAAAGGCGGGAGAGCGTCTCTCCTTTGAGGGAGAAGATGCCCTCCTTCGAACAGAACAGGACGCGGCTGCCGCAGCGGGCGACGGAGGACGGCATGAGCCCTTCCACGGCGCAGGGGAGCTCTTCTGCCTCGAACCCGAGAAAGTCGCCGGGCGCCGAAAGCGCCGTGACGCCCCGCTCGCGG
>URMI01000218.1 GCA_900548845.1 uncultured Clostridia bacterium
CGAAGGGGCGGCATCCTCTTTCTCGGCGATTCCCTCACCGAGGAGTTCCCCTTCGCCGATCTTCTGCCCGAGTTTGATATCGTCGGGCGGGGATACAGCGGCGATACGGCGGGAATGCTGAAGGAGCGGCTCTCCTATACCTGCGCGCCCTATGCGCCGCGGGCAGTCTTTCTGCAAGTCGGCATCAACGATCTGCAGCGGGGGAGCTCGCCCGAGGAGACGACCGCGGCTGCCGCGGAGGCGCTCGATGCTGTCCGTGCGCTCTGTCCTGCGGCGAAGCTGCATCTTCTGGCGCTCTATCCCGTCAATGTGACGGCAGAAAAATTTGCGCTCATTCGCCCTCGTGCGCTTCGGAAGCCGGAGGCGCTTGAGAAGATCGCCCGGTGCAACGCGCTGCTTTCGGCGGCTGCCGCGGAGCGGGAGATCGGGTTTTTGGACCTCGTGGCGCGGCTGAAGGACGAAAGGGGAGAGCTCAGGGAGGCGTATTCCTGCGACGGGCTGCATCTCACCGTGGAGGGCTATGCCGCGCTTGCGGAAGCGCTCGTGCCTTCTCTCGTGCGCTGCGGCCAAACGGAAGAACATACGGAGGTATTATCATGAAAGTATTGCAGTTTGAGATCGGAGAAAACGGGGCGAAGCTTACCTGCTATCTGCAGGACAGTTCGCCCGCCATCTATGGTTCGGAGCGGCGGCCTGCCGTCGTCATCTTCCCGGGCGGGGGATATGAGTTCGTCTCCGACCCCGAAGGGGAGCCCGTGGCGCTCGCGTATGCGGCGGAGGGGTTCCAAAGTTTCGTCCTTACCTATTCGGTGGGGGAAAAGGGCGTCTTCCCCATCCCGCAGCGCGAGGCGTTTTTCGCCATCGCCCTTGTGAGAAAACACGTCGCAGAGTGGGGCGTCGACGAAGGGAAGATCGCTGCCGTCGGGTTTTCGGCGGGCGGACACCTTGCGGCAAGCTGCGGCGTCTTCTGGGACGATGAAAGCGTCAACTTAGAAGCGGACAGAAGGGCGTGCCGCCCCGATGCGCTCGTCCTTGGCTATCCGTGCATCACGGCGGGGGAATACGCCTATCCCGGCATCAACACGGTGCACGGGAAGGGAACGGCGTTCCCCGAACGGCTGAGCCTTGAAAAGTATGTGGACAAAAAGACGCCGCCCGCCTTTTTATGCCATACTTCGGAGGATACTTGCGTGCCTTCCCTCAACTCGCTGCTGTTTGCCTCGGCGCTTGCCAGGGCGAATGTGCCTTACGAGCTGCATATCTACAAGGAGGGCCCGCACGGCATGAGCCTTGCAAACGCCGCCGTCTCCTCGCCGCTGCTTGCAGAGCAGGACGAGGACGTTCGTCATGCGATAGGCGCGATCGCCCGCCGTTTTTCGGGGTGGCTGAAAGAGAGCGTCGCCTTTTTGCGGCAGGTGTTCGATCCCGTCGCCTTTTCGGTGGAAGGGGGGAAGCTCGTCCTTACTCGCCCCGAAGAGAAATAAGGTGCGGGAAATTTTCCGATATCACACCAAATTGTGAGAATATCACAAAATAGAGTTGATTTTCTGCTACAACTCGTGGAAATTTTAATATAAAAAACAGTCTTCCTGCCTTACAATGATGGCAGAAACAGGGGCGGCGAGCAGTTCTCTGCCTCCCGCCGAACGTAAGGAGGAAAAAGATGAAACACAAGGTACTTTGCATTGCATTGAGCGCGGTCGTCGCACTCGGCATCGCAGGCGCTGCGGCAGGCTGCAAGGACGTCGAAGAAGATCTCAACAACATCAAGATCTTCCTGCCCTTCGAAGTCGTCGACGGATATACGAGCTACAACGAGCTCCCCGTCTATCAGGAACTCGAAAAGCGCACGGGCGTCAAGGTGGAGTACACCCACGGCGTGTATAACGACATCCAGCAGATGTGGACGGGCGATTACGAGAACTACGACGTCATGATCATCAGCGACGTGCAGGTGGGCGCGGGATATCCCGGCGGCATCGAAAAGGGTATCTCGGACGGCGTCATCTGGGATCTCACCCCCTACATGGAGGAGTGCGCGCCCGATTATCTCAAAGCCATCGGGGGAAGCTATGAGTCCGTTCAGAAGTTCACCAAGACGGACAGCGGCAAGTATGCCGGCATTTACAGCGTTCCCATGGAGGAACAGGGGCCCTGGTACGGCTTCGTCATGCGCGAGGACTGGCTGCGCGCCTATGAAGAGGCAAAGGGCATCATCAAGGAAGGGGAGGAAGTCGTCGACCCCGTCACTTATGACGATTGGGAAGCTTACCTCACCTACGTCAAGGACAACATCAACGGCGGCAAAGCCCCGCTCTTCCTCTACTACACGGGGACGGACATGGTCGGCACGCTGAACGCGGGCTTCCAGGTCTCGAGCGGGCTGTATCTCAAGAACGGCAATACCGTCGCTTACGGCGCTGCCGAGCCCGAATATCAGCAGTACCTCGACAAGATGAGAGACTGGTATGCAAAGGGGCTCATCGACGCCAACTTCTTCACCAACAACGAGGGCTCCGAGTCGCAGCAGCCGCAGATGCCCGCGATGGATTCCTTCGATCTTACGACCTATCAGTACACGCCCGCCCAGTATGCGGCATTCCCCATGATCTACACTTATATCCATACCTATGAGGATCTGATGGGAAATTACGCGCCTTTCTATGAGGCATTGGGCATAGACGCTTATAACCTTCGCCCCGTGGCGGCGCCCAAGCAGAACGCAGACGACGAGCTGCACATAGATCGGAAGAGCGTCGTGT
>URMI01000219.1 GCA_900548845.1 uncultured Clostridia bacterium
TCTGGAACTCGGCTGCATCCGCCCGCCGCAGGCGCAATGGACGGTGACGGGCGCAGGCGCCGCCGTGCTTGCAAGAGAGGGAGACGGTATCGCCGTGACGGGCGCGACGATCGGCAAGGTGGTCGATTTCGGCGTGACGGACGTCAACAACATGGGGGCAGCTATGGCGCCCGCGGCGGCGGATACGATCATAGCGCACTTGAAGGAGAGCGGCAAAACGCCCGAAGATTACGATCTCATCGTCACGGGCGATCTGGGCGCGCTCGGCAGCCGTATCTTAAAAGACCTGACCCGCGAAAAGGGGGTAGACATCTCCTCCAATCATGTGGACTGCGGGGAGATCGTCTATAATGTCATCGAAGACGAATACCAGGGCGGCAGCGGCGCGGGCTGTTCGGCGCTCGTGCTCTGTTCCTATCTCTTCGAAAAGATGCGCATGCGGCAGCTCAAACGCGTGCTGTTTGTGGCGACGGGCGCGCTCCTTTCCACGGTTTCTTCGGGGCAGGGGGAGAGCATCCCCTGCATCGCGCATGCCGTCACGCTTGAAGCGTAACTTTTTCTATCAACAGTAAGGCGGGAATTCCCGCCCGGATAAGGAGAACATTATATGGAATACATCGAGATCGTTCTCATGTTTCTGAAAGCGTTTGCGGTGGGCGGGCTCATCTGCACGGCTGCGCAGGTCGTCATCAATCTCACCGATCTCACCTCGGGCAAGATCCTCGTCCTCTTCA
Organism: uncultured Clostridia bacterium; assembly: GCA_900548845.1. Classification (GTDB taxonomy): domain Bacteria; phylum Bacillota; class Clostridia; order Christensenellales; family Borkfalkiaceae; genus Gallimonas. Next base: position 735 of record URMI01000219.1, read on the forward strand.
TGCTCATCGGCATCGGACTCACCGCGCTGGGGCTTTATCAGCCGCTCGTCGAATTCGCGGGCGCGGGGGCGACGGTACCCATCTGCGGGTTCGGGTATCTGCTTGCAAACGGCGCGATGAAGGGAGCTGAACAGGGGCTGTTTCAGGCGCTGACGGGCTCGCTCGCAGCGGCAAGCGCGGGAGTGACTGCAGCTATCGTCTTTTCCTTCCTTATGTCAGTCCTGTTCAAATCGCATACCAAACACAACTGAACTTGACAAACGCCCCCGCTCTGTGATAGGATAGAGCAAAGGGGGCTTATGTTATGGATATCAAATATTTCGACGAAGTTGCACGACTCACGGGCGTTCTGGGGCTCAAAGTCTCGCAAGGGGGGAAAGAACTCATCCATGCGACGTGGGACGAGGAAGTGCGGCGCAACGTGTACTCCGCATCCAAGAGCTTTGTTGCCTGCGCCGTGGGGCTTGCGCAAAGCGAGGGGCTTCTTTCCATCGACGAACCGCTCACCGAAGCATTCCCGGAAAGCCTGCCGCCCGAATGCGGCGAAAACCTGAAAAAGGCGAAGGTGAGAGATCTTCTCACCATGTGCCTCGGGCAGGAAAAGGCGGAGCTCATGGGTCCTTACCGCCCGCTCTACGAAGAAGATGATTGGGTGAAGCTGGCGCTTTCCATCCCATTCGTGCATGAACCCGGGAGCACCTTTGTTTACAGCAACGCAGGGCCGTACCTTGCGGGGATGCTCGTGCAGAAACGCGCGGGGTGCGACCTTGTGGAATACCTGACGCCCCGCCTGTTCGCCCCGCTCAACATCAAGCGCCCGACCTGGGAAGTCGATCCCTTGGGCAATACGTTCGGCTCGAGCGGGCTCATGCTCACCCTTTCCGAACTGCACCGTTTCGGCATGCTTCTGCTGCAAAAGGGGAAGTGGGAGGGGAAACAGCTCATCGACGAGGGCTGGCTCCAAGCGTGTACCCGCCCGCAGTCGGCGGCTCCTTACGGGTATTTTTTCTGGATGGGGGAGAAGAACTCCTTCCGCGCAGACGGCAAGAACGGGCAGCTTTCTATCGTCTTCCCCGAAAAAGACACTGTTATTACCGTCGTTTCCGAAAGCAGGCATGTGCCGCTCATCTTCCGCGCCATCTATGATACCCTTTGGCCGCAGCTTTGATGAAATCATACGAAAAGGACGGGGCGCGCCCGTCCTTTTTCTGCCCGATAAGCACGTTTTTTAAGAAAGTAAATGTATCAAATTTTTTACAATTTGATTTGAGACAGCATGGCGCCCTCTGTGATATAATAAAGAAAAAGGGGGGCAGTCATGTTTTCTCACTTCGCTCTTTTGGCTTTCGATCTTGGCGAGAACAGCGGCTATATCGTCGCCGCCGTCGTCATTATCATCGTGCTCGCCTCCATCATTCCCATCTTCCGCAAGGCGAAGGGGCCGAGCAAGAAGACGCTTACCGAGCACACCCTCGGTATCCTGCGCAGCTATACGCGCACGGGGCTTACCGTCAACGACCAGCCGCAGATCAAGATGACTTTGGACGGCATCCTGCCCGACGGCTCCACGCGGCCCATTACCGTCAAGCAGATCATCGATCTCACTTCGCTGCACGCTTTGCAGCAGGGGTCGGTGTTCCCGCTCGCCTACGACCCCGAGACGGGCAACGGCGCCATCGACAAAGAGCCCATCCGCGAGAAGCTGCAGGACCTTTTGGACCGCTATATCTCGAAGCGCAACCCCAACGGACTCTCCTACGATGAGAGGCAGCGCATCAAGCGGCACGGCAGGGAGCATAAGGCGATGCTCACCGACCTCCGCCTGACGGGACAGGCGGAAAACGGCTGCACCGAAGTGACCGCCACCGTGCGCATCGACGGCAAGGACGGTTCGGAGCGCGTGTTAAAGCGCACGTTCTGGATATTGGACAGCGAACTCGATAACCTGACGGTGGGCAAGTTCGTCAACATTTCCGTCGTCGAGGAAGAAGAGCCGTGGTTCTCCATTTTACAGCCCATCGA
>URMI01000220.1 GCA_900548845.1 uncultured Clostridia bacterium
GCCCGCCGCGCGAAATCAGCGCGGCGGGCGGGCGTTTTTTTATTTCTTTCCGCATAAAAAGCGCGATCGCGGGGGAAGATAATCGTTGTAACGGAGGAATTCAGATGGACTTTACCCAGACTCAGACCTATTTCAACCTCGCCCGTTCCTTTGCGGGGGAGTGCCAGGCGGGCATGCGCTATCAGCTCATCGCCCGCGACGCGACGGCGGCGGGGCTTAAATCGCTTGCCGATACGCTTCGCACCATCGCCAAGAACGAGACCAACCATGCGCGCGTGTTCTTTGAACTGCTCATCAAGCATGCGGGCAGCCGCGATAATATCCGCGTGGATGCGGGCTATCCCTTCCATACGGGCACGATCGCCGAAAGCCTTGCGTTTGCGGCGGCAGACGAGAAGAGCGAGCACGAGAACATCTATCCTTCCTTTGCGCGCACCGCGCGGGAAGAAGGGTTCGAAGATATCGCCTTCAAGTTCGAAGAGGTCGCCAAAGTGGAAGAAAATCACGAGATCGTCTTCCGCTATCTGCATGAGTCGGTCAAAAACGGCACGCTGTACTCCGCCGAACATCCGCTCATCTGGATCTGCGGCGAATGCGGCTATATGCATACCGCAAAAGAGGCGTGGAAGGTCTGCCCGCTGTGCGGGGCAAAGCAGGGGGAAGTCGATCTGCATCTCCCTTACAAAGGGGCCTGAAAGCGTCCTTGTCAAAAAGACGCCTTCAAGACCATGTTTACGAGGAGGAAGATCATGACGGAACGCAAGAACTGCGGTAAGAACTGCACGAAGAACACTGCAAAGAACGCTGCGAAAAGCGGCGCGAAGGCAAAGCAGAACGCCAAGACGGAAAAGAACTGTGACTGACCGTGCTCTGCGCGGCGGGAAGGGGAGCCGTGTTCATAAGCCTCTTGAAAAAGGGGCGAAGATGCGCTCCGAAGAGGACGCGCTCGGTTCTTACACGGGCGTGCCCGCGGAGGGCGGCATCCCCGAACAGGATGCGGACGATCTTTGAGGCGCGTTCACAAAGCCTTGAAAACCGTTCACAAAAGCAAGAAAGAAAAAGAAGGGCGAGCATTCGTCCTTCTTTTGGTTGTAAAACGTACTTAAATATGATATAATACCGCTTGCGTTGCGGAAGGCAGCGCATTTCCATGCAGTTTTCATCATCCGTTAAACGGCTTTTCAGAAAGATGTGCTAAACTTGCAACGGAAAAATTGCAGAATGCAAAAATACACGGCCGCTCCGTGCGGCAGGAGGAAATCATGAAGAAGATAACGGCGGCAATTCTATCCGTCCTGACGGCGGGGGCGCTCATGTTCTCGCTCGCGGGGTGCACGTTCTTTGTGCCCGGAACTTCGGACGAGGAGCCCGGGAAGGACGACCCCGTCATCGAAGAGCCCGGAAAGGACCCCGAGGAGCCGGGAACGGAGGATCCCGATATCTCCGACGACATCGGCGGCAGCGCCTGGATGGATTGGGAGGATATTTTCACGGGCGGCAGCACCGAAGCATACCGCCTCTATCAGGAGGCGAAGGCGGACGGCTTTGAGGGCACGTTCGTCGACTTTCTGAAGGAAGTGGGCTATAACGTGAACGTCGATTCCTCGTATGCGGTGGGTACGGCGGTGCAGTCCGTCGTCGCCATCAACTGCGTGTTCGACGAATACCTCACTTCGCCCCCGCTCCCCGGTGCCGAGCCCGAGCAGCACACCTATTCGGGTGCGGGCGTCATCTATGAGCTCGACAAAGAGGAAGGCGACGCCGTCATCATCACCAACTATCACGTCGTCTACGAAGCCGGCTCGGTGGGGGATGAGACTATCCCGCACATCTCCGACGATATCCGCGTCTATCTCTACGGCGAATATTATCTCGATCAGTACATCGAGGCGGAATATGTGGGCGGCGCGATGGACTACGATATCGCCGTCATCCGCATCGAGGGCAGCGAGCGCCTGAAAAACAGCGCGGCGCGCGCCGTCACGGCGGCAGATTCCGATCAGGCCGTGGTGGGCGAGACGGTGTATGCCATCGGCAATCCCGAGAGCCAGGGCGTCTCTGCGACGCGCGGCATCATTTCGGTGACCTCCGAATATATCGATATTCTTGCGGCAGACAACAAGCGTACCCTCAACCTGCTTGAGATGCGCGTGGATGCACCCATCAACCACGGCAATTCGGGCGGCGGCCTCTTCAACATCGACGGCAAGCTGCTCGGCATCGTCAATGCGCGTTCCGAGGCGTCGGGCGTCGTCGATTTCGGCTATGCCATCCCTGTCAATCTTGCCGTCAGCGTTGCGCAGAATATCCTCGATAACGCCAAGTCCAACGACAGCAAGGGGGCATACCGTGCGACGTTGGGCGTGACGGTGCAGGTGGATGCGCGCACGAGCATCTACGACGAAGAGACGGGTTCTTCGCACGTCGTCGAAAAGATCTCGGTGCAGGAAGTCACGGAGGGCACGCCCGCCGCGGGTCAGCTCGAGGTAGGGGATATGATCACGGGCATCCGCATCGAGGACGGCATGGAAAAGACGGTCACCCATCTGCATACGGTGACGACGTTCATGTTCAACGTGCGCAAGGGCGATACGGTCATCATCAGCTACGAGCGCGACGGCGCCGCGGCAGAGGCGCGCATCACTTACGACAAAGACGAGATGTTCACGCTGTTTGCCTGATGCGGGCCGCACGGAATGCGGCGGAAGCAAAAATGCAGACAAAGAACAAAAGA
>URMI01000221.1 GCA_900548845.1 uncultured Clostridia bacterium
TTTGCCCCCGCCGCGGGCAAAAAAGCCGCCCGCGCTTGGGGGAGAAGCGCAAATTTTTGGGGAAATTTATTCGTAGCTCTTGTATTTTTACAAAAAATGTGCTAAAATGACGGGGAAAGCTCCCGCATAAGGGATGAAAGATCATATGGAGGACATCACATGCAGTATTCACTCGAAGTGGAACAGATGATGTGCGTTGCCAAGGGACCCAAGCACGATCCCGCACCCATTCCGGAAGAGGGCAAGTGGGTATGCGCAAAGCAGATCACGGACATCAGCGGTTTTACGCACGGCGTGGGCTGGTGCGCACCGCAGCAGGGCGCGTGCAAGCTGACGCTCAACGTCAAGGAAGGCGTCATCCAGGAGGCGCTCGTCGAAACGCTCGGCTGCTCGGGCATGACGCACTCGGCGGCAATGGCGGCAGAGATTTTGCCTCATAAGACCATCCTCGAAGCGCTCAACACCGACCTTGTCTGCGACGCCATCAACACCGCGATGCGCGAACTGTTCCTGCAGATCGTCTACGGCCGCACGCAGTCGGCGTTCTCGGAAGGCGGCCTCGTCGTCGGCGCGGCGCTCGAAGACCTCGGCAAGGGTCTCCGTTCGCAGGTCGGCACCATGTACGGCACGGCGCTCAAGGGCGTGAGATACCTCGAGATGGCGGAAGGCTATGTCACCCGCCTCGCACTCGACAAGGACGATCAGGTGATCGGCTATGAGTTCGTCGCCCTCGGCAAGATGACCGACTTCATCAAGAAGGGCATGGAGCCCAACGAGGCTTGGAAGAAGGCGATGGGCCACTACGGCAGATTCGCCGAAGAACAGGGCGCGGTGAAGTACATCGACCCTCGTAAGGAATAAGGAGGACCAAGATGGCTCTGTTTGAAGGTTATGAAAGAAGGATCGACAAGATCATGGGCGTACTCAAGGAGTACGGGATCAATTCTGTCGAAGAATGCAAAGACATCTGCCTTTCCAAGGGCGTAGACTGCGACAAGCTCGTGCGCGGCACCCAGCCCATCTGCTTTGAGAACGCCGTCTGGGCATACACCGTCGGCGCGGCGATCGCCATCAAGTCGGGCTGCACCAAAGCAGCAGACGCGGCAGCCGCCATCGGCGTCGGCCTGCAGGCGTTCTGCATCCCCGGCTCCGTCGCGGAAAACCGCAAGGTCGGCCTCGGCCACGGGAATCTGGGCAAGATGCTCCTTTCCGAAGAGACGGACTGCTTCTGCTTCCTTGCAGGTCACGAGTCCTTCGCGGCAGCGGAAGGCGCCATCTCCATCGCCATGAACGCGAACAAGGTGCGCCAGAAGCCCCTCCGCGTCATCCTGAACGGCCTCGGCAAGGACGCGGCGTTCATCATCTCCCGCATCAACGGCTTCACCTATGTCGAGACGGAGTTCGACAACAACACCGAGACGGTCAAGGTCGTCAAGGAAGTCCCCTATTCGGATGGTCCCCGCGCCAAGGTCAAGTGCTACGGCGTCGACAACGTTCCCGAAGGCGTCGCCGTCATGAAGCTGGAAAAGGTCGGCGTCTCCATCACGGGTAACTCCACCAACCCCACCCGCTTCCAGCACCCCGTCGCAGGTACCTACAAGAAGTGGTGCGTCGAGAACGGCGTCAAGTACTTCTCCGTGGCATCGGGCGGCGGCACGGGCAGAACGCTCCACCCCGACAACATGGCAGCCGGCCCTTCCTCTTACGGCATGACGGATACGATGGGCAGGATGCACTCGGATGCGCAGTTCGCAGGTTCCTCCTCCGTGCCCGCGCACGTCGAGATGATGGGCCTCATCGGCATGGGCAACAACCCCATGGTCGGTGCGACGGTCGCAGTCGCGGTCGCCGTGCAGGAAGGCATGACGAAGTAATTTTCTCCTCATCATAGAAAGCGGCCCCGGCAGTACGCCGGGACCGTTTTTTTATTTGACCGATATCGTTACACGGGCGCTTTGTTTGCGTTCCCCTCCCCTGCCCTCTCGGGAACGGCAGGCGCGGGGCAGGGCGCCCTTGCCGTGAGCGCGACGAACACGCAGAAGACGCCGAGATTGGAGAAAGAGACCATCATGGGCAGATTGAAGCTTGCGATGAGGAAGGCGATGAGATACCACTGCATGCCGGTGTAGAGACGGCGGCGGACCGCGTCGCCGCGGTGCACTTTGGCGAGCCGCCCCGCGCGCACGGCGCAGCAGATGCCGAGGCCGTAGAAGAGCAGCACCTGCACTACCCCGCCCCTCCGCAGGAGCACGATGAGCCCCACTTCGGAAAATTCCATATCGGGATACAGCCCCAGAAAGTTCCAGAGGGTGAGCCCGCTCAGATCCCAGCCGTCGAGATGCCCCTGGATGCTGCCCATCTTGGAAGCGACAAAGGCATGGATGGCATCGCTGTTGAAGTAGAGCACGAGCCCGAACGCCCCCAAAACGCACAGCCCCGCCACGCAGGCGGTGAGCGTGTGGAGCGCGTTCCTGCTCCTGAGAAAGAGTTCTTTGAGCCCGACGACAACGGCGATGAGCAGGATGGTGGCGATGCCCGTCAGAGACCACGACAGGATGAGCATCACGATCAGGACCGCAACATACAGCACCCGTCTCCATCCTTGGTACCGAAGCGCCGCATAGGGCAGAAGGAAGGCGAGCAGCAGGGCAAATTCGTTGGGCGCATCCCACGGGCCGCCGAAAGATCGGAAGAGCACACGTCTGAACTCCAGTCACACT